>NZ_BAAGUV010000018.1:0-20110 GCF_054781215.1 Nocardioides pakistanensis
TGACACGCGGGGCGAGCACCCGAAACCAGACGCCCTCACACCCCTACCTGCGAGATCGGGTCTGACGTCGGGCGGCGGGGGCAGCGCCGGTGGTGGAGGAGCGCCGCACGGTGGTCGAGGAGCGAGCGAAGCGAGCGTCTCGAGACCTCCTGGGCTCCGCTGAGGGTCCGGTGGTTTCGAGACGGCTCGCCTAGCGGCTCGCCTCCTCAACCACCGGGGCGGCCTCAACCACCGGGGCGGCTCAACCACCGGGGGCTCAGCGCTTGCGGAGGGCCTGCACCTTCGTCGCGACGCCGGCGACCTTCTGGGCAAGGCTCATCGCGATCGGCGGCACGTTCATGCCCTCCGGCTTGAGCGGGTGCATGATCGCGTCGGTGCCGCCGTCGACGAAGACCGTCGTGCCGACGATCAGGCTGGCGGCGTCGGAGAGCAGGAACCCGATCGTCGCGGCCACCTCCTCGGGTCGTCCGGGACGGCCGACGGCGCTGGGGTAGGCGTCGGCGAACACCCCGAGCTCGGGATCCGCACGCAGCTGATCGGTCATCGCGGTCGCGATCAACCCTGGCGCGACCGCGTTGACCCGGATGCCGGCGCCGATCCACTCCGGCTTGATCCCCTCGCGGCGCGACCAGTAGGCGAGCGCCGCCTTGGTCGCGGGGTAGACGTTGACCGCCTGCTCGGACGCCGCGGCGGCCCGCGCCTTGGCCTCGTCGTGCTCGAGGCACGCGCTCGCCACGTCGGCGGCCCAGCCCGGCTGGCAGGTGACCGAGTTCGACGAGAGCAGTACGACGGCCGGCTGCTCACCGTTCTCGGCGGCACGGGCGAGCAGCGGCCGCAGCCCGGTGAGCATCTCGACGGCGCCGAAGTAGTTCACCGACACCACCAGTTCCGGGTCGACGCCGGTCAGCCCCGCCACCCCGGCGCACGGCACGAACCCGGTGATGCCGTCCGGGGCGAGCTCAGTGACCTGCCGGACGGCGTCGGCGCGTCCAGTGGGGCTGGACAGGTCCGCCACGACGTCGGTCGGTGAGCGGTCGACGCCGATCACCCGGTGCCCCTGCTCGCGCAGCAGCGCTGTCGTGGCGGCGCCGATGCCCGAGGCCGCTCCGGTGACGACGTAGGTGCCCATGTGATGCCTCCGTGAGTGTGAGCGCGCCGCGGGGATCCGCGAGATCGCGGCCGGCGCGGCCGCGCCGACTGTAACCACTCGGTTACATTGGGTCAATGAGTCCGTCCAGCAGCCGGTCCGAGGAGGCCCCACGCGGTCGGGAGGCGGTGATGGCCGCCGCGATCGAGGCCACCGTCGCGTTGCTCGCCGAGGAGGGCCCGCGTCAGCTGTCGGTGCGCCGGATCGCCGAGCGCGCGGGCATCAACCACGCGTTGGTGCATCGACACTTCGGCACCAAGGACGAGGTGGTCCGCCGCGCGTTGGAGGCACAGGCAGTCGCCGTGGCCGACGACATCCGGTCCCGGGCCCAGGACGGCGAGCTGACCGTCGTACACGTGCTCGAGGCGCTCGCCGGCCACCCGGCGTACTGGACCACCCTCGCGCGGGTGGCGCTCGACGCCCCCGAGCTGGCAGGCAGGGGCGTCGCGCCGACGACACAGCTGTTCGCCGCCGCGCTCGATGAGCGGGGACAGGGGCCGGGGACCGCCGCCGCGGCTGCCTGCCTGATGCTCGGCTGGCGGGTGTTCGGCGACTTCGTGGTCGAGGCGACCGGGACGACGAGCGAGGCCCTGGATGAGAGTGCCGCAACACTCCTGCGCAGTCTCCTGCGGGCGGGGTGACGCGTCCCTACGATTGAGTGGCCATGCGCTCCTCATCCCGTCCCCCGCGCGCGAACGCCACGCAGCGTGCCTACGACTTTGCCAAGTGGGCGATCCTCAACGCCGTCTACCCGGCGGGTGCGGTCGTCACCACCAGCGCACTGGCCGCGGAGATGGGGCTGAGCCGTACGCCGGTCCGCGAGGCGCTGCTGCGACTGGAGGTCGAGGGCCTGGTCCACGTGGACCCGGGGCGCGGCGCGATCGTCGCGGAGTTCAGCCACGCCGAGGTGGAGGACGTGCTCGAGGCGCGGATCCTCGTGGAGAACTACACCGCCGCCAAGTCGTTCACGAACCGCGAGAAGTTCCTGCCCGAGCTGCTCGACGCGCACGAGGAGATGCAACGGCGTCGGCGCGAACGCGACACCGCCGGGTTCACCGGAGCCGACCGGAGGTTCCACGAGCTGATCGTCGACGGGGCCGAGAACAAGGTGCTCTCGGAGATGTACCGCTCGCTGCGGGAGCGGCAGACGCTGTTCACCTCGGCGATGGTGCGCGGGAGGGCAGACCGGATGGAGGCCGCGATCGCCGAGCACGCCGGAATCATCGAGAAGCTCCAGGGCGACGACGAGACTGCGTTCATCGAAGCGGTGAACTCACACCTGGAGTGGGCGATCACCCTGGCGAGGTCCTCGGCCCAGGAGATCGACGCGGACTGACCACTCGGCTGCCGGCGCACCGTGCTTGAGGGACCAAGGTCCCGTCGGATGACTATCTTTCTTTTTACCTTCCATGGTCCGTTTTGCGCGTCATGACTAGTCCGTCCCGCCGTCTCACGGGTGTAACCGGGGGAAATCGGTTTCCGTGCAAGGGACTTTGGGAGGGGTTTCTTGATGGGCACATTTCTCCAGAGGCGGGCGGCGGCCCTCGCAGGGGCCGCCGCCTCCGCACTGCTCCTCGGTGTGGCGAGCTCGCCTGCCACTGCTGACGAGGTCGGTACGACGCTCAACGTGACCGTTTCCGGCGACCCCGGACTGCTGAGCATCTCCGTCGGACAGTCCGCCGTCTCCGGTGAGGCCACCGCCGGTGGAAGCGTCGAGTTCGACCTCGGCGCCGTCACTGTCACCGACACCAACAACACGATCCGCGCGACGTCGCCTTGGACGGTGGCCGTCCGGGCCGAAGACCTGACCCATGCCTCCGAGCCCGGCCTGACCATCCCGGCGTCGAACCTGACCTATCTCGGAACCCTGCCGAGCGTCAGTGGCGTCACCCTGCTCGGCGTCGAGGGGATGGCGGCCTGGACCACAGGGATGGTGATGGCGACCGTGAACCAGGCGATCCTGCAGCCCACGGCCGCGCTGGGCAGCAACTCGGCGTCGTGGAACGCGAAGGTGACCGTCAACATCCCTGGCGGCACGACGGCGGGCAGCTACACCGGGACCGTGTTCCACTCGGTCGCGTGATGCGCTCGGCTCCGGGCGGGGCCGGCCGACGGGCACTCGGGAGCCGGCGCTGCGGCCGTCTCGCGTTGGCGGCCGCGCTCGCGCTGGTGTCCGCGCCGGCCGGCGGGCTTGTGCTCAGTGGCCCGGCCGTCGCGGCGACCGGCGCATCGGCATCCGCGGTCGCCGTGCCGTCGAACGCCGCACCGGCATCCGTCATGACCGTGCCGTGGAACGCCGCACCGGCATCCGTCATGACCGTGCCGTCGAACGGCGAGGAGCCGGCGGTGCCGTCGCTCGGCATCGGCCTGCTCGATCGACCCGCGTCTGCGGCCGGCGACACGAGGGCCGAGCGGTACATCGTCGACCACGTCGCGCCCGGAGCTAGCTTCAGCCGACGCCTCGTGATCGCCAACAACACCCCGCACACTCTGGAGGTCGCCACCTCCGTGTCCGGTGCTTCCGTCGAGGACGGTGCCTTCTCGTTCGAGCCGAGCGGGTCGGCGGACGACCTCGCTGAGTGGGTCAGCCTGTCGCGGCCCGCGCTCGCCCTCGAGCCGGGGACCAGGGCGGTCCTCCGGGCCACTGTCGCGGTCCCCGACGACGCAGCCGCCGGCGAGCGCTACGGGGTGATCTGGGCGGCGACCCGGTCGCCCGGCGCCGGCGGCGTGGAGGTGGTGAGCCGCGTCGGGATCCGGATCTACCTCTCGGTCGGTGCAGGCGGCGAGCTCGGGTCCGACTTCGAGGTCACCGATCTCCGCGGCGGGCGCACCGCGGAGGGGCAGCCGCGCGTCCGGGCAACCGTGGAGAACACCGGCGGCCGCGCCATCGACGTCTCCGGTGAGCTGATGCTCACCGAGGGTCCGGCCTCCCTGACCGCCGGCCCCTTCCCCGCCACCAAGGTCGTGACGCTGGCGCCGGGAGACTCAGCTCTGTTGACGGTGCTGCTCGACAGCGAGCTGCCGGCCGGGCCGTGGCATGCCCAGCTCGCGCTGACGAGTGGTCGGGTCCAGCGGAGCATCGAGGGCAGCGTCACTTTCCCAGGTGGGGGTCCTTCGGCGGCTCAGGTCGTGGCGCCGTCGTCGGTGTGGTCGCATCCGGCGTACTTGGTCGCGAGCGGTGGCCTGCTGGCCGCCGTACTCCTCCTGTTCCTGGCCCGGCGGCGCAGGCGTCCGGCGCAGGCCGACGCGTGACGCGGGGGCTCGTTGTCAGCCGTGCCGGCTGAGCCGTCGGCGACCCAGCAGCACGATCGCACCGAGCAGCATGGCCACCGCGCCGGTGAGCGCCAGCTCCGTCGCATCCGGAGGAGCACCGGTCGACGGCAGCATCGGCTGCACACCACCGGTCGGCGCCGCCGCGTCCTCGACTGCGGCGACCTCCTCAGTGCACGGCTGCAGGCCGCCCGCGACGGCGACCATGCCGGGGTCGCACGGGTCGTACGGCTCAGCCTCGGCCTGGACGCCGCAGATCGTCACCACCCCGGAGGGGTCGACCTGGGTGAGGCGTACGACGAGGGCGAGGTCGGCCGACGAGTTCTGTGCCGTGCGGCCCTTCAGATCGGGCAAGCTCAGCCCGACCTCGATGCGCTTCCACTCGCCCGGGAGCATCGTCGGGCTGGTCACGGTCGTCGTGCACCCGTCGGTAGTGATCTCACCGACGGTCTCCGCCGACTGGACCTTGCCGATCTTGGTCCGCACCCGCAGGTGCTTCGCGAGCTCGGTGTCGACCTCGGGCGCGAGCACCTTCACCGAGGCGCGGGTCGGGACGGAGGAAGCGTTCCGGACGTAGAACGAGCGGACCACGTCATCTCGTGGCACCAGCTTGCCGACGTCCTGGAAGAGCGGAGCAGCGAGTGTCGTGCGCCAGGTCTTCCCGTCGCGGCTCAGCTCGATCCGGTCGGGCTCGGCGGAGGCTGCTCCCGGGAAGGCGAGGCTGAGTGCGGTCAGGAGGAGTACGGCGAGGGCGCGCCGGATGTTCATGCCTCCGCCGCCTCGGGCTGCGGCTCGGCCGCGTCGGCGTGCTCGTTCGTCTCGACGGCTCGTGCTGCGCGACGCCGCCGGTGGTCGCGCACGCCCGCGGCGATCAGGTAACCGCCGTACAGCAGGAGCGCGCCGGCCAGCACCTTCACCAGTGTCGCGCGCAGGTCCGCGTCGAACGCGTTGACGGCGTAACCGACGAGCGGGACCGAATACCAGACCTTGCCGCGCACCTGCGGCTCGGTGACCGGCGCAGCGTCGGCGGCGCCGTTCGCGTCGCCCTGGGTGGTGAACGTGCGGCCGCCGTCGCCGCCGAAGCCGATCCCGATGATCCGGTGCGTGACCACGGTCGGGTCACCGGACTTCTCCTGGAAGGTGATCACGTCACCGATCTGCAGGTCGTCGACGTCGACCGGCCGGACGATCACCACACTGCCGGGGTCGTACGTCGGGCTCATGGAACCCGTGAGCACGGTCAACGGAACCGATCCGGTGGCCTTGGGTACGCCGATCAGCGCGATGCCGAGCGCGACCACGATGGCGAGCAGCACGGCGCTGATGATCTTGCCGACGCGCTGGATGCTCGGCGCCTCGAACCGTCTCGGCGCGCGGTGTGCGGCGACGTGGCTGGTCATCACCCACATCCCCAGAACAACACGTACCACGTGGCCTTGACTTGATTGCTTTCCGCGCTGTCCGTCCCGGTGGCGTAAGCGCGCACCACGTAAGTCGGCGAGAGTCCGGTCGGGAATATCGTTGCCTGTGTTTCTGTAGTCGCCTCACCCACGGGCTCTGCTTTGTCGCGCCGAAGACGGTAGACGCGGTACTCGCTAGCCCCGGGGACCGCTTCCCAAGCGAGGTGGACGGACACCGGGCCTCCCCAGCATCGGACCACCGGCGCAGTCAGATCACGCTTCACGGTGACGGTGAGGGGCTGAAGCGGTGCGCTCGCTGACCAGCCGGCGGGGGAGCCATCGACGACCTGTCGCAGGCTCGCGGTGATGGACAGCGGGAAGGTCGCGGTGCCGAGCGGCACCCCGGTGGCGGGCTTGGCGGCGATCTCGACGCAGGCCTTCGTCAGCGTTGGGAAGATCGGATCGGTCAGCTGGAGCGGAGTGCCGTTCCAGGGCTCCCAGCCGTCAGCGGCGGCGAGCTCGGAGCATTGGCCGGAGCCCGCTTCCTTCGGTCGGAACCGGACGGTGAGCGGCCCGTTCGCGGTGAACCCGTCGACCGAGTCGATCGTGGTCACGGTGCGCAGGTTCTTGCCCTCGCCGCGAGCGTCGAGGGTCAACGTGGCGTACGCCTTCTCGCCCGGCTCCAGGGGCGCCACCGTCGTGGTCGAGAGGCTCGTGCTGAGTGAGAGGTCGCCGGTGCGAAGCACGCCGGCATCGACGGGGGCGGAGTCTCTCCAGGCAGCGACAGTAGCCCCTGTGAGGACGCCGCCGACGGCGACGGCGCCCACCACAGAGGCCAGGAGGAGACTCTTTGCCTTCACGTCCGTCCTTCACACCGGTTCGGGACTGCTGGACCCACTTCGGGTTCTACGCGGTTATCGGCAGGATCGAGAGCAGAACGAGTGGTTCGGTGCTCACTCGGTGAGCTGAGTGACGGTCACCTTGACGTCGTTCAGGTTGAACTCCGCAAGCTTGGTCGCTTCAGCGCCGGCCGGAAGCTCGAACTCGACCACCACGTCCGTCGCGTCGTTGAGGGCGGCCAGCTTCTCGGGTCCGAAGGTGAGTGTCGGGCTGGTGAAGGTCTCGTTGGCGTACTTGGCTCGCACGACGCGGAGCTCGCTGCCCACGAAGTCCGGGTCGAAGCCCTCGACGGTGAGGGTGACGCCCTTGAAGTTCTTGCCGTCGGCGGTGACGTCGAGCGGCTGGGTCAAGCGGATGTGGTCACCGGGGACCATCTTGTCGTTGTCGATGTCCCAGGCGGCGTTCTTGTTGACGTCGAACCACGACCGAGTGCCCTCGGAGCTGACGGTCAGCGTGCCGGTCTGGATCGTGCCGGCCTTGATGTCGGCGTCATCGCTCCACACCGCGTAGGTGCCGAAGCCACCCGCGAGAAGCGCGATACCTGCGGTGCCGGCGATTGCCCCGGTGATCATCTTGTTCATTGCTGTCTCCCCATCCCTGATGCTCTGCCTTGCTCCCCCCAGGAGCCTTGACTCAAAGGTATGAGGACGAAGGTTCCAAGCCGCCTACAGCAGCCGAAACCCTCGGATACAGATCAAAAGGGACATCGAGGTCAGTTCAACGCGGAGGCAACAAAAAGCTCATTCCGCAGACATGAGCCCGATCCTGTGATATCGCGCGGTTCGCTCGGCAACCAGCGTGGAGCGGTCGCGCTGCCACAGCTCGGCGAGCTCGTAACGCAGCACGTCGCCGAGCCGGCGGCAGAACTCCTCCGGCTCGTCGGCTGCGTCCGGCTTCTCCACGACGATCCGGTCCACGATGCCGGCCGCCCGCATGTCCAGCGAGCGCACGCCCTGGGCTCGAGCCATGTCGGGCGCATGTGCGACGTCGCGGTGCACGATCGCGCTCGCGCCCTCTGGTGGAAGGGGCGAGAGCCAGGCGTGCTGGGCGGCGATCACCCGGTCGGCCGGCAGCAGGGCGAGTGCGCCTCCGCCGGTGCCCTCGCCGAGCAGCAGCGTGAGCGTCGGTGCGTCGAGGGTGACCAGGTCCGCCAGCGAGCGGGCGATCTCGCCGGCGAGACCGCCCTCCTCGGCCTCCACCGACAGGGCCGCACCGGGGGTGTCGATCACCGTCATCAGCGGGAGGCCGAGCTCGGCGGCCAGCCGCATGCCGCGACGCGCCTCGCGCAGAGCACCCGGCCCCAGCGGGTGGGCCTCGGTCTGTCCGCGACGGTCCTGGCCGAGGAACACGCACGGCGAGCCGCCGAACCGTGCGAGGGCGATCAGCAGCCCCGGGTCGGCCTCGCCCTGGCCGGTGCCGTTGAGGGGGATGACATCGGTGGCGGCGTACTTCAGGAGGCGTCGTACGCCGGGCCGGTCCTCACGCCGCGACCGGGTGATCGACTCCCAGGTGTCGACGTCGGGCACGTCCTCCTCGGCCGGGTTCGGGATGTCGGCGAGAGCCGTGCGCGGTGCGAGCAGCACGGTAAGCGCCCGGTCGAGGATGTCGGCGATCTCGCTCGGCGGCACGACGGCGTCGATCAGCCCGTGGGCGTAGAGGTTCTCCGAGGTCTGTACGCCGGGCGGGAACGGCTTGTCGTACAACGCCTCGTAGACGCGCGGCCCGAGGAACCCGACCAGAGCGCCCGGTTCGGCGACGGTCACGTGCCCGAGCGAGCCCCACGACGCCATCACCCCGCCGGTGGTGGGGTTGCGCAGGTACACCAGGTACGGCAGCCCCTCCGCCTTGTGCGCGGCGATCGCGGCCGAGATCTTCACCATCTGCAGGAACGCGACCGTGCCCTCCTGCATCCGCGTCCCACCGGACACCGGCGCGGCGAGCAGTGGCAGACCCTCGGCGGTCGCGCGGTGTACGGCGGCCACCAACCGTTCCGCCGCCGCGACGCCGATCGACCCGGCGAGGAACCGGAACTCGCACGCGACCACGGCCACCCGGCGTCCGCGCATCAGCCCCTCACCGGTGATCACCGACTCGTCGACGCCGGACTTCTCCTCGGCAGCACGCAGCTCGGCGGCGTACTGCTCCGAGATCGGCCCGCGGACCGGTGGGGTGTCCCACGAGGTCCACGAGCCGTCGTCGAGGACGAGGTCGATCAGCTCGGTGGCGGAGAGGCGCTCGCTCATGCAGGCGATTGTGTCAGCGGCGCCAGGCGCGCAGGCACCGGCTGAGGTTCACCCGGACCTTGCCGCCACGATCCACGGCGACCTTGGTCGACTGCAGCACCTTGCCGTTGCGCTCGCAGGTGAGCGTGTAGCGCTCGACCTTGCCCGGAACGACCTTCACGCCGGTCACCTTCTCCTCGAGCACCGAGGCCTTGAGGGTGTAGGACGGCGAGGCCGCGGCGTAGTTGATGACCCGCAGGACGTAGTCGCCCGGCTCCGGGTCGGCGATCTCGACGACCTCCTTCTCGCCGGGCATGTTGCCCGACGTACCGACCTGCTTGAGCTCACCGCCCGCGGACTTGCGGTACACCTCCAGGTCGAAGTCGTCGGGCAGCGGCCAGTCGAGCTCCACCTTCAAGACGTCCGCGTCCGCCTCGGTGACCTCGAACTCGTGGTCCACGTGGCTGCCCGGCGTGGTCGCCTCGCCCTCGAAGGTCTCCTCGCGCACCGGCACGTCTTCGGTGGTCTCGACGCGCTTCTCCTGCACGATCGGCCGGGTCGACGGGTTCACGTGCCACACGAAGCCACCGCGACGCGCGGTCACCCGCATCGTCGACTCGAGCGTCTCCTCGTGCGAGCCCTCCCACGTCGGGGAGTCGAAGGTCTTCTTCAGCCGCAGCACGGCCCCGCGCGGTGCCTTGCCGGTGATCAGCGAGTGCGTGCGGGTGTTCGCGGCGTTCTCGAGGGCGAGCAGGTACGCCTCACGGTTGCCCTTGCCGGCGTACTTGCCTGCGCCGAGATACTCGTCGATCACCTCGGGGAACGGCGGGTGGAACTCGTCGGGGCCGATCTCGAAGGTGTAGCCGTAGCCGCCGGTGGCGTTGTAGGACCAGTCCTCGGTGGTGCCGGTGGTGTCGTAGAGCTCCCAGCCGTGGATGTTGGCGTAGCCGTTCGCAGCGGTCATCTTCGCGCCGAGCCGCTTGAGCCCGGCCTCGTCGGGTGCGTTGCCGACCGGCAGCCCGTCGGGACCGACCGTGTCGGGGTGCACGCCGTTGGGCCGCAGCACCAGGTTCGAAAACGTGTGGTTGGAGATCAGCGTGGTCACCTGGCGGCTGCGCACCAGCTCGCGGACGTTCTGGATCTCCGGCTCCGAGAACGCCTCCGGGCCGCGGTAGGTCGGGTCCGCGGGCAGCGTCCCCGCACCCGGGCCACCCCAGAACCCACCGTAGTTGCGGTTCAGGTCGATGCCGACGCCGTAGCCACCCGGGCTGAGCGCCGCCACCGCGCAGCTGCCGTCGGGGGTGTCCTGGCCGTCGACGATCCGGCAGTTCTTGCGCTTGTAGGCGTTGCCCGGCGTGGCCAGCACCGAGGTCGTGCCGCCGAGCGGGTCGGACTCGTTGAGGTCGCGCAGGTCGATCATCGCTCCGTCGGTGCGGGACAGGTGGAAGCCGTCCACGTTGACGACGGGTACGACGACCACGCGGGCGCGCTTCAGGAGCCCGGTGATCCGCTTGTCCTTGCCGAAGCTCTTCACCAGGTCGGTCGCGAACTCCATGGCCAGCTCGCCGGAGGGCCACTCGCGTGCGTGGTGCACGCCCAGCAGCGCGAACGTGGGCCGACCGTCGTGGGCCTTCACGTTGTGTGCGATCTCCACGCCGTAGATCGACCGGCCGTCGAGCGACTTGTGCGGCAGCTCGAAGGACCGTGCGATCGCCGGCTTGGCCTTCACCAGCGCGGCCATGTCGGCGTTGTAGTCCTCGAGGGTCCGGTAGGCGTCACGGCCCGAGGGGAGCTTGGACCTGGTCGTGGCGGCGGCGAAGGCGGCGTTGATCCGGTTGATCTCGGCCTCGCGCTTGACCAGGTCGGGGATGCGCACGTCGTAGGTGAACGCCGCGTCGAGCAGCTTGGTCAGGTCCGTCGCGGTGTGGAGCACCACCTCGACGTAGTCGTGCCCGGCGTGCTCGGTCAGGTCCAGGCCCAGGCGTTGCAGGCGCTGCTTGTCCGCACGGGTCGGCGTGTCGACGGTGACCAGCTGCGGCGCGAAGACGTCGGTGGCCTGCGCGGTCGACGTACCCGCGATCGGCGCGAGACCGAGCAGAGCGATCGAGGCAGCTGTCGCGTAGACGGCCGGACGGGCGGGACGGCGCTTGCCGGGGCGCTTGGCTTCGGGGGCCATGGGTGGACTCCAGTCGCTGTGAAGGGATCTCCTTGCGCTCACTAACGACGGTTCGTCCTCCGGGTCACGAGCCGCCGACTGCGGTCTGGCGCAGTTGAGCCCCTGTCCGGGGCAAGCCGGCTGTGAGAAGGTGGCATGGCCGGTACGTCGAGCGAACGGGGAGATGCCATGCCGACCTGGACCATCGTGCTGATCTGGGTGGTCATCGCCGCGATCGTGGTGATCGCCGTCGGTGCCTGGCGCGAGCGACGTCGTGGCGGATCCGGTGCCGGCGACCCCGTGGAGACGCAAGCCCGGGCCGAGGCGGAGATGCGCATGCACAACCGGGCCCAGCAGGGTTACCTCAACGGCTAGGCCCGGCTACTCCATCCAGAAGACCTCAGCAAGCAGCGTGGCACCCGTGAGCACCGGGAACAGCGCCAACGGCAGCCGCAGCCAGCGCCACTGCTCGTGCCTGAGCTTCGCGACGGCCGCGAGCAGGAACGCGACGAGCGCGGCTCCCAGGCCACCGAGCAGGGCGAAGCCCGCGACATAGCCGACCCAGGTGTCGGAGACGGCGTCGTCGCCGCCGACTGCGTAGGCAACGGCGAAGATCGTGTACGACACGGCGACCACGGTTGCGGTCGCCGTTGCGACGCCGACCGCCCAGCGGGCCAGGCCGTGTGCTCGTGGCCTGCCGGGAGCGGAACGCTCCTGGGAACGGGGTCGACCGACATCGACCTCACCTCTCTCCTTCTCGCTCCCATCGTCGCCCGCGCGCCTCACCAGCAGCAGAGGACAACGGCCCTGCTGCTCACCGGAAGCCAACGCCCCGGGCGGTGCGGGTGCGGGTCACGCGGGTGAGCGCCGGGAGTCCAGCCAGCGGTCGAAGAACGGCTCGAGGTCGCGACCGGCCTGCGCGGACCACCAGCGCACGAGAGCATCCCGGTCGCTGTTGGTGTGCAGCCGCGACTGCGGCCAGCGTCGGGTCAGGCGGTGGAACGTGGCGCTCCCCAGCTGACGTCGAAGGTGTTCCCACATCAGGGCTGCGGAGTAGTACACGTTGACCGAGCCGAACTCCCCGCGCTCGAAGCGCCCGGGCGGTCCGTAGAGGTCGCGATACCACTGGTCCGACGCGGTCCACTCCGCCAGCGTCCACCGGAATGCTTCGGCCGGCCCGCCGTGCTCGGCGTCCCAGCGCGCCTGGAGGTAGGTGGCCATGCCCTCGTTCATCCAGAGGTCGCGCCATTGCGAGGGGGTCACCGCGTTGCCCCACCAGTGGTGGGCGAGCTCGTGCACCACGGTCGACCGGACGTGCCGGGCCCCGAGACCGAAATTGTCGGTGCCGAAGGTGATCATGGTCTGTGTCTCCATCGCGGAGTCGCCGGGGGTCAGGACCACCCCGGCGCTCTCGAAGGGGTAGCGCCCCAGCCGCTTCTCCAGCCACCGGACGGCGGCGGGGGTGCTGAGCAGCGGTCTGACGAGCTCGGGCTCGTCGCGCGGGACCCAGTGGGTGATCGGCAGCCCGCGGGGCCCCGTCTGGCGGAAGGCCCGGTAGGGCCCCACGGCGAGAGTGAGGAGGTACGCCGGCATCGGGTCCCGGTTGGTCCACCGGGTGACGGTGCGTCCATCACGAGTACGACGGCTCGCCAGCGTGCCGTTCGAGACACCGACCCATCGGCCGGGGGCGCTGACCCGGACGGTGTAGAGCGCCTTGTCGGAGGGGTGGTCGTTCACGGGGTACCACGTGAACGCTCCGAACGGCTCCTGCATCGTCCACAGCCACCCGTCGCGGGTGACCCGCATCCCGAGCCGGGCGATGTCGGGGCGGCTCGCCGGACCGGCGGCCGGGCCTGGTGTGCCCCGGTAGGTGACCCGGACGGTGCGGCGCTCGCCCTCGTCGACGAGCACGGGGACGACCAGGTGGTTGCCCTCGTGCCGGAACGCCGCCTGCTCGCCGTCGAGGTGCACCGACGTGACGTCGAGCCGGCGGGACAGGTCGAGCTTGAGGACGACGTCGTCGCGGGCCACCCGGAGGTCGATCGTCGCGACGCCGCGCAGCGTCCGTGCCTTCCGCAGCCAGGTCAGGTCCAGGTCGTAGTGCAGCGCGTCGACCGTCGGGTCGCCCTTGGCGGGGTAGTAGCTGTCCTCGACCGGTCGGGAGACCGCCCGCTCGTCACCCGGGGCAGCGCCCGTGCCTGACGTCGCGGCCGCGCCGGCCGTCCCCACTGCGGGCAGGACGGGGCCGACGAGCGCCAGCGGCAGCACGAGCGCGAGAGCGGCCGCGGAGGCGCGCACGGATCGGGACACAAGGGGTCTTTCTGGAGACGGGACGCCTCGAGTCTAGGTTCGCGCGCACGACGCCGCGGGCGATCGGGCGAGCGAGAGGGTCAGCTGCCTGCGCGACGCTTCAAGGCGGTCGCCATCTCCGTCAGCGTCTCCGCGCTGCTGTGCTGTGGTTGCCAGCCGAGCCGCTCCTTCGCGCGGGTGGTGTCCATCAGCACCGGCACCCGGGCGACGTGGATCCACTCGGCCAGCGACGGCACCCACGGCAGCTTGGCGACGACCCCGGAGGCGAGCACGGCCGCCTGGCGGGGCACCGGCACGGTCCGGGCGCCCAGCGCGGCGACCACGTCGCCGAAGCTCACGGTGCCGTCGGCGGCGAGGTTGTAGGCCCCAGGCTCTCCGCGTCCCACGGCAGCCGCGGCGATCGCCTGGGCGACGTCGTCGTGGTGCACGAGCTGGAGCTCGTTTCCGGGGTCGGGCACGACCATGCGCATGCCGGGCACCCGGGCGAGTGCGGTGCGCACCACCGACGGGAGCCGCTCGGCGACCTGGCGCCACGGCATCGAGTCGGCGAGCGCGGTCGCCTGCGGTCCGGCGACGATGCACGGGCGGAGCACGTACACCTCGAGCCCCCGGCCGGCCGTGGTCTCCTCAAGGAGCCCCTCGCACTCGGCCTTCTGCTGGGAGTAGTAGTGCTCCTTCGACCCGCGCGTCGGCACGTCCTCGGTGAGCGGCTGCGGGTTGTCGGGGTGGTAGCCGTAGGCGGCCACCGAGGAGGTGTACACCAGCCGGGTCGGGCGCTCGGCCGCCGCGGTCGCCTCGAACACGTTCCGGGTGCCGTCGAGGTTCACCAGCCGGCTGTCGGAGCGCGAGCCCATGATCACGTAGGCCAGGTGGACCACCACGTCGGCCTCGGCGACCAGCTCCTCGACGGCGTCACGGTCGAGGATGTCGCCTCTGCGGTACTCCGTCTTCACCCAACCGTACGAGGCCGGATCGAACGGGCGCCGCGCCATCCCGATGATCCGCTCCACCTCCGGCTCGCGCTCGAGCGCGTCCACGGCCGGGATGCCGATCTCGCCGGTCGGGCCGGTGACGGCGACGGTCAGCCCCATCAGGTCTCCTCCTCGTACAGCACGCCTCGGATCTCCTTGCTTCTGCCCACGAACGTCGCGACCACACCTGCGGCGTTGCACACCTCCACGTCGTAGGTGCCGTCGCGGCCCTCCCGGCGTCGTTCGGACGCGGTCGCCGTGAGCACGTCGCCGAGCCGGGTCGGGGCGTGGAAGGTGATCTCGCAGGCGTGCGCGACCGTGCTGCGGTTGTAGCTGTTGCACGCGAACGCGAACGCCGAGTCGGCCAGCGTGAAGGTGAACCCGCCATGGCCGATCCCGTGACCGTTGACCATGTCCTCGCGCACGGTCATCTCGAGCGTCGCCGAGCCCGGCCCCACCGCGACCAGCCGCATCCCGAGCCCCTGGCTGGCCGCGTCGCCGGCCCACATCGCCTCGGCGCTGCGGCGGGCGCGCTCCTCGGGGGTGTCGCTCATGACAGCTGCTTCTCCATCAGCGACACGAGGTGCGCCTCGTCGCCGAGCCGGCCGACCTCGACGTAGCCGCGACGGTCGTGGAAGGCCAGGGAGGCGTCGTTGCGCGGCACGAGGTTCACCTCGAGGGCGAGCCGGCCGTACGGGCGCGCGACGTGCTCGAGCTCGTCGTACACGAACCCGCCGAGGCCCTGTCGCCGGTGGTGCGGCTCGAGCACGATCCGGTCGAGGTAGTAGAACCGGTCGCCGTGCCGCCGGCTGAACCAGCGGTAGTTCTCCGAGTCGTACGACGTGCCCGCGGTGAACGTGATCACGAACCCGCCGAACTCCCCGTCGACGTCGATCACGTCGAACCGGTCCGCCAGCGCGTCGAGCTCCTCGAGGCGGGTCCGGTCCATCGGGGCGAGCTTCACGACGTTCGCCTCGTTGAGGGCGAGGACGTCGGCGTGGTCGGCGGGTCGGATGCGTCGCAGCTTCGGCACGTGCACAGCCTGCCACCCCCGCGGTTCGAGTCCCGCGGAGGTGGTTTCGAGTCGCTCGCTCCTCAGCCCGCGGGTCTGCTGGCCCGGTGGGCGGGGACGTCGAGGCGGATCTCGGTCCCGCCACCACGGCGCGGTACGACGCTCAGCCGGCCGCCGACCAGGGCAGCCCGCTCGCGCATCCCGAGGATGCCGCCGCGCTCGCCGTTCGAGCCGATCCCGACCCCGTCGTCGGTGACCCGGAGGACGAGCGTGTCCTGCTCGCGACGCAGCGAGATCTCGACCTTCTGCGCCTTCGCGTGGCGTCCGATGTTGTTCAGCGACTCCTCGGCGACCCGGTAGATCACCAGCTCGGTCTCGTCGTCGAGGTCGTGGAAGGGGCCCTCGATGTGCCGTTTCACGCGCACCCCCGCGGAGCGGGCCGCCAGGTTGCTCGCCAGGAACCCCAACGCGCTGTGCAGGCCGAGGTCCTCGAGCGTCTCCGGGCGCAGCCGCCGGCCGATCTTGCGGATCTCGACGAGGCTGAGCCGGGCGTTGTGCTGCACGGTCTTCAGCTCCGCGGCCAGCTCGGGCGGGGCGTGGTCGATCGCCTTCTTCAGCGCCACCAGCGCCGCCGAGAGGTTGTCGCTGACGTTGTCGTGCAGCTCGACGGCCATCCGCTGACCGTCGTACTCACGGCTGGCGAGGTTGCGCGCGGTCTGGGTGCGGTGCTCGTTCTCCCAGCGGCTGCGCAACGTGCCGATCGTGGACATCAACGGCGTCAGCGTCTGGCGCAGGTGCCGTGTGTTCACGGCGAAGATCGCGGCGACCCCGAGCACCAGGGCCAGCAGTGCGGCCGGCCCCCGCTCGTGCTCGGGGGCCAGGGAGGTGACCAGCACGCCGCCGGCGAAGACGAGACCGTTCACGAGGACCAGACGCATGTGCAACGGCATGGTCTTCGTCCTCACGCGAGACAGCCTAGGAGTCCGTCGGACCGGGGGCGGGAGACCTCCCCGATTCCTGTGTGATGTGACACACTGTCGCGGCATCCGTCGGCACCTGTCACAACGGGCGATCCCCGGGACGAGGACACCATGAGCCACGAACTCTTCGAGCGGCACCGCGACCTGCTCGAGCGGGCGGTGACCGCCACCCGCACCCGCGAGTACTTCTCCGCCTTCGACGAGAACCCGTCACCTCGGGTGTACGGCGAGGAGGCGGCCCCCGCAGGGAAGGCTGCCTTCGAGAGCCGGCTCGGCTCGACGTTCCCGCTCCGGACACCCGGCGCCGACGGCACGGTCACCGGCGAGAAGTCGCCGTTCGGGTTCAAGCTCGAGGTGGCCTACCCGCGGATGACCGAGGCAGGCCTGGACACGCTGCTGTCCGCGGCGCAGGCGGGCATGAAGGCGTTCCGCGACGCCGGCCCCGAGGCGCGGGTCGGCATCTGCCTGGAGATCCTGCACCGGCTGCACGAGCGGGTCTTCGAGCTGGCCAACGCCGTGCAGCACACCTCCGGGCAGGCGTTCGTGATGGCCTTCCAGGCCGGCGGTGCACACGCGCTCGACCGGGCGCTCGAGTCGGTGGCGTACGCCTGGTCGGCGATGACCCAGGTGCCGCGGACCGCGGTCTGGGAGAAGCCCGGACGCGGCGAGCCGATCCGGATGGAGAAGACCTTCACCGTCGTGCCCCGCGGCGTGGCCCTGGTGATCGGCTGCAACACGTTCCCGACCTGGAACTCGTGGCCCGGCCTGTTCGCCTCGCTCGCCTGCGGCAACCCCGTCGTCGTCAAGCCGCACCCGGGCGCGGTGCTGCCGCTGGCGATCACGGTGCAGGTGGCCCAGCAGGTGCTGTCCGAGGCGGGCTTCGACCCCGACCTGGTCACCCTGGTGGCCGAGGACCCGGCGGACCGGCTGGCCGCCGCGATCGCCGTGCGCCCCGAGGTGAAGCTGGTCGACTTCACCGGCTCCAGCGCGTTCGGCAACTGGCTTGAGGAGCACGCGCGCCAGACGGTGGTGTTCACCGAGAAGGCCGGCGTGAATACGGTCGTGATGGACTCGACCGACTCGTTCCGCGGGCTGTGCGCCAACCTCGCGTTCTCGTTCTCGCTCTACACCGGCCAGATGTGCACCGCGCCGCAGAACGTCTTCCTGCCGGCGTCCGGCATCGACACCGACGAGGGCCACAAGTCCGTCGCCGAGGTCGCCGAGGGGATCTCCGCCGCGCTCGACCGGCTCCTCGGCGAGGACGCCCGAGCGGTCGAGCTGCTCGGTGGAGTGGTGAACCACGGGGTGCTCGACCGGCTGGCCGCCGTACCGACCAAGGGGGAGGTGCTCGTCGAGTCCCGGGCGGTGCGGCACCCGGCGTTCGAGGGAGCGGTGGTGCGTACGCCGGCCCTGGTCGGTGTGCCTGCAACAGACGCCGAGGTCTACCAGGAGGAGTGCTTCGGGCCGGTGTCCTACCTGATCTCCACCGCCGGTACGGCGGAGTCCGTCGAGCTGTTCCGTCGCACCGCGACCGAGCACGGCGCCATGACCGCCTCGGTCTACAGCACGTCGCCGACGGTGGTGGAGGACATGCGGGAGGCGGCGCTGGAAGCAGGGGTCTCGCTGTCGGAGAACCTCACCGGACAGGTCTTCGTGAACCAGTCGGCGGCCTTCTCCGACTTCCACGGCACCGGCGCGAACCCGGCCGCGAACTCCTCCTACACCGACCTGGCCTACGTCGCCTCGAGGTTCCGGATCGTGCAGTCCCGCCGTCACGTGTGACGCGCCGACGCCCGGTTTCGGGCATTTAGCAGAACTTTTTCGTTTTGCATACCCTCTGCGGTTACTTGTCTAGACTTCTCGACGTCACCGCGCCCCGCCCCCGGCGGAGCCAGTCCCGTCTCGCAGAAACCGCACCGCCTTGCGTCGTCGTACCCTCCGCGCGAGCCTGCGCGCCCTCGTCCTCACCGCTGCCGTCTCCGTCGCCCTGGTTCCGCAGTCCGCCGTCGTCCAGAGCCTCGAGGCCGCGCAGAGCCTCGAGGTGCTGCAGGGCGCGAACCCGGCGGTCATCGAGCTCGACGAGGCCACGCTGGCGCCGGCTCGTGGCAGCGCCAGGCGTCCCAACGTCATCCTGATCACCTCCGACGACCAGGCCGTCAGCGACCTCGACTACATGCCCTACACCGAGCGGCTCCTCGCGCGGCAGGGCGTCACCTACGACAACTTCGTCTCCCCGCACCCGCTGTGCTGCCCGGCCCGGGCGGAGATGATCTCCGGCCAGTACGGCCACAACAACGGCGTGCACCACAACCACGGGACGTGGGGTGGCTGGCAGGCCTTCCGCCGTCCGCGGGCGAACGTCGGAGCGTGGATGCAGGCGGCCGGCTACAACACCGGCTTCACCGGCAAGTTCCTCAACGGCTACGAAGAGGCCATGGACAAGGTGCCGGGGTGGACGTTCTTCGACCCGTCGGTGCGGAACGTCTACGGGCCCTACGACATCACCCTGCTGAACAACTACCAGCCCGCGACGTACGAGGGTGTCTACACCGCCGACCTGGTCGACATCCGCACCCGCGCGATGATCCGTGAGTTCGCGGCGCTGGACCGGCCGTTCTTCATCTACTCCTCGCAGATCGCCCCGCACGGCATGAAGGTCGACCGGAAGTGGCGCCCGCCGGTGCCCGCCGAGCGACACGCGAAGATGTTCGTGCACGCCAGGCCCCCGTCGATGCGGAAGCCGTCGTACCGCGAGGCGAACCTCTCGGACAAGTACTCGAAGTACCGGGTGCCCACCGTCAAGGGCGACCACATGATCCTCCGCCTGCACCGCCAGCGGATCAGGTCCCTCCAGGCGGTCGACGAGTCGGTCCGCAACATCGTGCGCGAGCTGGGCCGCGTCGGCGAGCTGGACAACACCGTCATCATCTTCACCTCCGACAACGGCTGGCTCAACGGCGAGCACAACTACGTGGGGAAGACCCCGCCGTGGGAGGAGTCGCTGCGGATCCCGATGGTGGTCCGCGGGCCGGGCATCCCGAAGAACGTCCACCGGCGGCAGACGATGACCCTGCTCGACCTGGTGCCGACGATGCTCGAGCTGGGACGGGCGAAGGCGACGGTCCGGCTGGACGGCAAGTCGCTGCTCCCGACTTTGCGCTCGGCGCGGGCCAAGGGGTACGACTCGCACCTGATCCAGTCCGGAGACACCACGACGCCGTGGGAGTACCGCGGCGTGCGCACCGATCGCTACACCTACGCCCGGTTCACCGACGGGTTCGTCGAGCTGTACGACCGGGAGCGGGACCCCTTCCAGCAGCGTTCCGTCACCGACAACCCCCGCTACCGGTCGATCCAGCGCGAGCTCGGCCGGCGCACCAGGATCCTCCAGAAGTGCGCCGGCCCGGTCTGCCGGACGAGCTTCGGGCCGCTGCCCGAGCCCAAGCCGCTGCCGAAGCCCCCGGCCACCGAGCGACGGAAGCGTCCGGCCGACCGGTCCTGACCGCCGGCCCGAGCGCCGCGGCACCAGGAGCTGGGGCGACTCGGCGTCACAATCATTCAGGTGACCGGTTGTGACAGCGTTCGGCGCCGGTTCGACTGTCACAACCGTTCAGGTGAACGATTGTTGCTGGGGCCGCCCGGCCGCCCGGCCGCCCGGCCGCCCGCCCGCACCGGCCGGCCACCCGCCCGCGCCGGCCGGCCACCCGCCCGCACCGGCCAGCCACCCGCCCGCACCGGCCGGC
>NZ_BAAGUV010000019.1:0-1019 GCF_054781215.1 Nocardioides pakistanensis
CGAGGCGGGGCACGACCTGTCGGGCATCCACTCGGTCGCCTCGTTCTTCGTGTCGCGGGTCGACAGCGAGATCGACGCGCGCCTCTCGGCGGTCGGCACGCCCGAGGCGCTCGCGCTCAAGGGCCAGGCCGGTGTCGCGAACGCGCGACTCGCCTACGAGATCTTCGAGCAGTCCTTCTCGTCGGAGCGGGCGCGCTTGCTGCTCGAGCTCGGGGCCAACGCGCAGCGCCCGCTGTGGGCGTCCACCGGCGTCAAGGATCCGTCGTTGCGCGACACCCTGTACGTCGAGGAGCTGATCGCGCCTGAGACCGTCAACACCATGCCCGAGGCGACGCTGAACGCGTTCGCCGACCACGGCGAGGTGCGCGGCGAGACGATCACGTCGGAGTACCTCGAATCGAATCAGCTGCTCAACGCGCTCGACGCGCAGGGCGTCGACTACGTCGATGTCACCGAGAAGCTCGAACTCGAGGGGCTGCAGAAGTTCGACGCTTCGTGGGCCGAGCTCTGCGACACCGTGGAGCGGGCGCTCGCCGAGCGGGCCTAGAGGCAGCGGGCGGGCCTGGAGCAGCGAGCGGTCTATCGAGGCAGTAGCGAAGAGGGGAGCCATCATGGGTGGGATCGGGATCGCCTTCGGCGACGACATCGAGCAGGCGAACGGCGGACGCACGGATGAGCTGCTCGAGAGCCTGGTGCGGGATCGCGTGGCGAGCCGGATCTTCGCGCACGATGCCGGCCTGTGGGGCCCCGCCGCCGAGGCCGAGGCCTCGATCAGGCTGGGCTGGACGGACTTCGCCGCAGCCGCCGACGAGCTGCTCCCCCGGGTCGAGGCTCTGCGTGCGGAGCTCTCGGCCGCGGGCGTGGATCGTATCGTGCTGTGCGGGATGGGAGGATCGAGCCTCGCCCCCGCCGTCATCGCCCGCTGGGCGGACGCCGGCCTCACCATGATCGACTCGACCCACCCGGCCGCCGTCGCGCGAGTGCTCGGTGGCGACCTCGCGAGCACCGCGGTCGTGGTC
>NZ_BAAGUV010000020.1:0-14376 GCF_054781215.1 Nocardioides pakistanensis
GAAACGACGGACGGCCGAACCCACCACTATTGGGTTCGGCCGTCCGCGATGTCCTGAGACATCACACGGTGGAGCTGGCGGGAATCGAACCCGCGTCCTTCGGCGCTGCTCCAGGGCTTCTCCGGGTGCAGTCTGCGATGTCGTCTTCTCAGTCCCGGCACTCGCACAGACACGTTGCCGACAGACTCAGCCACTAAAATGTCCCGCTGCACCCCAGTGGCCGGGGAGCAGCAGCAAGCCTCCTAGATGAGGCCGGGTTCTGAGCCGGAGGCGGCGCTCAGTCCGACCCGTTCACCAGTCGCTCAGGCGGCGAGGGCGAACGAACTGCGCTGGTTGTTGGCAGTTATTGGTTTCCAAGGAACGTTTACGAGATGACCTTGGCTTCTCGACCCGCTTCCCCTGGAACGAACGTCCCAAGTCGAAACCGATCAGCCCCTCTTGAGTTGTCAATCTGGTGACACTGTACCTGTCCCAACACAGGTGGGGCATCGGGTATTCCGGACTGGCGCGCGGACACGGAGGTGACTCGGGATGAGAGCGGCCCAGCCGAACGTACGGAAGGCCGGGAGTGGCGATGTGGCGGCGATCTGCCGCTTCGGGGCCAGGTACGTCCGCCCGCACTACACCCCCTTGATCGGCGCGGAGGCCGCAGACTCGCAGGTCCGCTGGTGGTGGAACCCGACCCACATCGGCGGCGCCGTCGCCGACGGACTGGTCGTCATCGCCGAGGTCCACGGGGAGCTGGTCGGCGTCGGGCAGCGTGGGCTCAGCGGTGCCGACCACGTGATCTACAAGCTCTACGTCCATCCTGACCATCGGGGTCTGGGGCTGGGTCCCCGCCTGCTCGACGCTCTCGCACGGCAGCTGCCTGCCGACGCGGACCGTCTGCACCTCGAGCACTTCGCCGGCAACGAGCGTGCCGGTGCCTTCTACGAGCGGGAGGGCTTCACCGTGGACCGCGTCGAGCCGAGCGCCACCGGCGATCCCCGGCTTGCGGTGGTATGGCGGTCACGGGAGCTGCCGCAGCGTCCACCACGCTGAGCGAGAACTGTCACCGATGTCTTGAGAGATGACAGAACTGTCGGTGCGCTCGTCTAGTGTTCGAACATGCTTTCGAAGTCGTTCCCCGAGCAGGCCTCCCCCAGGGCGGGCCTGGTCCTCGACGACCTCGAGCACCTGGTCGAGCGGCTTCGCCACGACGACGGGGTGGACTCCGATGCCGGACGGATCGACCTGATCACCGCACTGGAGAGAGTCAAGGGTGCCGCCGCGGCTGCCCAGGCCCGGCTGACCGCGGCGTTCGCCGACTCCCAACGCCACACCGGCACCAGCACCGGCGCCGGCGCAGGCCGGAGCAAGCGAGCCGAGGAGAAGCTGGGCTCGAGCATCGCGCACCAGATCGCCCTGGCCCGGCGCGACTCCCCCCAGCGCGGCCACCGCCACGTCGGGTTCGCCCGGGCACTGGTCGAGGAGATGCCGCACACGCTCGCGGCGTTGACCGACGGCCAGATCAGCGAGTGGCGCGCGACCATCCTGGTCCGCGAGACCGCGATCCTCTCCGCCGAGCACCGACGCCGCGTCGACGCCGAGCTGGCCGGCAGGCTGGCCAAGCTCGGCGACCGCGGCGTGGAGACCGAGGCGAAGAAGATCGCCTACCGCCTCGACCCCGAGTCCGTGGTGCGCCGGGCCCGCCGCGCCGAAGGCGACCGCCGGGTCACGATCCGACCCGCCCCCGACACCATGAGCCACGTCACCGGCCTACTGCCCGTCGCCCAGGGCGTCGCGGTCCACGCCGCCCTGAGGAAGCACGCCGACACCCTGCGCGCTGCCGGTGACCCACGGACCCGCGGCCAGATCATGGCCGACACCTTCGTCGAGCGGCTCACCGGCCAGACCACGGCAGAGGCCGTGCCGATCTCGGTCGAGCTGATCATGACCGACCGGACCCTGTTCGGCAGCGACAAGGAACCCGCCCGGATCCTCGGGCACGGCCCAATCCCCGCAGCACTGGCCCGCAGGCTCGTCCGCGGCGGACCGGACCTCGACCAGGCACGGGTCTGGATCCGACGCCTCTACACCCACCCCACCACCGGCGCACTGACCGCGATGGAGTCCCGACAACGGATCTTCCCCGCACCACTACGCAAGTTCCTGGTGATCCGCGACGACGTGTGCCGCACACCCTGGTGCGACGCCCCCATCCGGCACGCCGACCACGTCGAGCCCGTCGCCGACGGCGGCGAGACCACCGCAGCCAACGGTCAAGGGCTCTGCGAAGCCTGCAACCAAGCCAAGGAAGCCACCGGATGGCGCCACACGGCCACCACCGAGCGAGCCGGACCGATCACCATCCACACCCCCACCGGCCACACCTACACCTCACGACCCCCGGACCTCCCAGACCCAAGACATCCCCACGCGAGGACACGAGCCGCACCGGGATGGGAACACAGCCCCCTCGAGGCACAGCTGCAACGCCTCATCACAACCGCCTGAACCAACGAGCCCGGCGGCAGTGGACCGATCAGCCGATCAGCGCCGCCGCGTTCTCCCAGCACACCCGACGCAACCACTCCTCCCCCAGACCGAGCCGTTCGAGCGACTCGAGCTGGTGAGCATAGGGGTAGGGGATGTTCGGGAAGTCCGACCCGAGCAGCACCTTCTCGCCGAGGTCCCGGAGCCGCGGCAGCAGGTCGGAGGGGAAAACGGCCATCTCCTCGAAGAAGTCCGTGAACGCCATCGTGGTGTCGAGGTGGACCCGCTCGAACCGTTCGGCCAGCTCGAGGAACTCGGTGTACTCCGGCGCACCCATGTGTGCGATCACCGCGGTCAGCCGCGGATGCCGTTCGAGCACCTCGCGGACCGGCCCGGGCCCGGTGTTCTCGTTCGGGACCGGTCCGGAGCCGGCATGAACGACGACCGGGGTGCCGGCCTCGGCGAGCAGGCCCCACACCTTGTCCAGCTGCGGGTCGCGGACGTCGAAGTTGCCGACCTGGACGTGGACCTTGAAGATCTCGACGCCCTCCTCGATCCCCTCGGCGACATAGTCGGCCGCCGACGGCTCGGGGTAGAACGTCGCGGAGTGCAGGCACTCGGGCACCTTCTGCGCGAAGTCACGTGCCCAGTCGTTGAAGTAGCCGGCGATGCCGGGCTTGTGGGCGTAGGGCAGCGCGGAGAACCGTCGTACCCCGAGTGCGCGCAGCTGCTCGACCCGCTCCTCGTCGCTGCCGCGGTAGGTGATCGGCCACGGCCGGCCGATCAGCGGTCCGGCGGAGTCGAACTGCTCCCACACCTTGGCCATGATGTTGGGCGGCAGGAAGTGCACGTGCACGTCGTACAGCCCGGGCAGCCCGAGACGGTCGGACCAGGCCGGGACCTCCTCATCGCCCAGGTTCACGCCATCCCCTTCATCCGCCGGCCGAGCGCGACCTCGGTCTCCCGCTTGGCCTGCCGCTCGGCGATGGCGTGGCGCTTGTCCCAGGTCTTCTTGCCTCGTGCCAGAGCGAGCTCGACCTTCGCCCGGCCGTCCTTGAAGTACAGTGACAGCGGGATCAGGGTGAGTCCCTTCTCGTTCACCCGCGACTCGATCTTGTCGATCTCGGCGCGGTTGAGCAGCAGCTTCCGCTTGCGGCGGGCGGCGTGGTTGGTCCAGGTGCCCTGGGCGTACTCCGGGATGTGCACGTTGTGCAGCCAGACCTCGCCCTCGTGCACCTCGGCGAAGCCGTCGACGAGGGAGGCACGACCAGCACGCAACGACTTCACCTCGGTGCCCATGAGCACCAGCCCGGCCTCGTAGGTGTCCTCGATGTGGTAGTCGTGACGCGCCTTCTTGTTCTGCGCGATCAGCTTGCGCCCCTGCTCCTTGGCCATTCCTCGATTGTGTCAGGCCGGGCAATCCGGTTTCGGGACCGGTCGAAGGAGTACGGCGCTCAGAGCCAGCCGACCGGGTTCACCGTCGCGCCGTTCTCGAACACCATGAAGTGCAGGTGGCAGCCGGTGGAGTAGCCGGTGTTGCCGACGTAGCCGATCACCTCGCCGCGCTCGACCTGCTCGCCGGCGAACGTGGAGTAGGCGCTGAGATGGTTGTACGCCGTGCCGAGGCCGACGCCGCGCTGGTAGCCGTTGTCCATGATCACCCGGTTGCCGTAGCCCTCGTTGTAGTACACCGCGATGACCCGGCCCGAGGCGGCCGCGCGGACCGGCGTACCGCAGCCGGCCCCGAAGTCGGTGCCGTCGTGGAGCGTCCAGCGCTTGTAGACCGGGTGCAGCCGCATGCCGTACGACGAGGTGATGTAGCCGTCGACCGGATAGTCGAGGAAACCGTCGGATCCCTTCGCGTCCTCCGCCGCGGCAGCGGCCGCCTCCTGGGCTGCTGCCCGACGGCGGGCCTCCTCCGCGCGGCGACGAGCCGCCTCGGCTCGCGCGGCGAGGATCGAGGAGATCCGGTCACGCTCCTGCTGCAGGCCCTGCAGCATCTCGAGGTCGGCCTGACGGGCCTCGGCGGCGGCGTTGTGCGCGTCCGCGCGAGCCGAGACCAGACTCGCCACGGCGCGCTCGGCCTCCTCGGCCTTGCTCTCCAGCGCCTGCTTGCGCTCGAGGTTCTCCGCGGCCTCCCGGCGCTTGACGGCGACCTCCTGCTTCGCGGCCTCGACCTCCTCCTCCTTCACGGTGAGGATGACTCGAGCCGCGTCGAGGCGGTCCAGCGTCACGGACTCCTTGTCGAGCACGTTGCGCACCGAGTTCAGCTGGCTGGTCAGCTCCGCCGGGTCCTGGGAGCTGAGCACCATGGACAGGCCGAGCAGGTTCGGGTCGCCCTGCTGGTAGTTCTGCACCGCGATCTGGCCGAGCACCTCCTCCTGCTCGGCCATGTCCGCCTCGCC
Organism: Nocardioides pakistanensis; assembly: GCF_054781215.1. Classification (NCBI taxonomy): domain Bacteria; kingdom Bacillati; phylum Actinomycetota; class Actinomycetes; order Propionibacteriales; family Nocardioidaceae; genus Nocardioides; species Nocardioides pakistanensis. The sequence continues at coordinate 4,881 of NZ_BAAGUV010000020.1, forward strand.
CCGGGCCAGGTCCTCGCGGGCGTCGCGGAGGCGGCGCACGGCCGCGTCGAGCTCGGACTGCATCCGGCGGTCGAGCACGACCGCCACGGCGAGCTCGCCGCGGGTCTTGGCGAGGTGCTGCTGCGCCGCGGAGAGCTTCGCCTTGGCGTTCGCGAGGGCGCGCGTGGCGGCCATCAGCTCCGCGCTGGACTGGTCGAGGTGTTCGAGGGTCTGCGAGATGTCACCCTGGACACGCTTCTTGCGGTCGCGCAGGTCATCAGCCGAGGCCAGCGGGATGGCAGCGACGCTCAACAGCATGCTGCTTGCCGCAAGAGCGGCTATCACGCGGCGACGGTGGCTACGGGGGAAGTGGCGAAGCACCGGTCTGCCTTAGCTTGTGGTCTGGGTCAGGCTTTCGACGGTAACTGGCTTTACTCAGACTTTGAGGTATTTCCGGGTCATTGCGAGAGTCGGCACCAATGTCAGGAGCAGGCCGATCAGCGCGATCCAGCCCACCGCCCACAGGCCGTCGGTCCAGTCGATCCAGGCCACGATGTTCGAGGTCGGCCGGAGCATCTGGTAGATCACGAAGTACATGAACGCCCCGATCGCGGCCGCGGCCAGGGTCACGCCGATCAGCGCCGCGACCAGCGCCTCCATCAGGAACGGCAGCTGGATGTAGAGGCTCGAAGCGCCGACCAGGCGCATGATCCCGATCTCGCGCCGGCGCGCGAAGGCCGCCAGCCGGATCGTGTTCCCGACCTGCAGGACCGCCGCGAAGATCAGGAAGCCGGCGATCGCGATCGCGCCCCACTTCATGACGTTCATCCAGAAGTAGATCGGCTTGAGCACCTCACGCAGGTCACGGACCGTGTTGACCCCGTCGAGACCCGACACCTGACTCTTGATCCCCATGAACTTCTCGGGGTCCTTCAGCTGCACCCAGTACGACTCCTGCATGTCCGAGGGCCGGATCGACTCGTAGACGCGCTGCTCGGTCTCGTCGTTCGACACGTAGGCGCTGCGCCACTTGTCGTAGGCCTCCTGCTTGCTCTGCAGGCGCCAGGAGGCGACTTCGGGGTGGTCGTCGAGGACCTTCTCGATCGCCTTCTTCTGCGCGCCGGTGACCTCCCCGTCGACACAGTTGGCGGTCGTGGAGTTCTGGTTGCACAAGAACACCGTGATCTGGAGCTTGCTCCCCCAGTACTCCTCGGCCTTGTCCGCCTGGGCGTTGAGCAACAGCCCCATCCCGACGAGGGTCAACGAGACGAAGATCGTCACGATCACCGCGATCGTCATGGAGACGTTGCGCTTGAGCCCGTTGCCGAGCTCGGAGAAGACATAGGTCAGCTGCATCGAGGCGAGATCCTTGGTCCTTGGTCGTTCAGTGCTGGTAGCCGTAGACGCCGCGGGTCTGGTCACGGACGATGTGGCCACCGGACAGCTCGATCACGCGCTTGCGCATCTGGTCGACGATGCCGGCGTCGTGGGTGGCCATCACCACGGTGGTCCCGGTGCGGTTGATCCGGTCCAGCAGCTTCATGATCCCGACCGAGGTGTTCGGGTCGAGGTTCCCGGTCGGCTCGTCGGCGATCAGGATCATCGGCCGGTTCACGAACGCCCGGGCGATCGCGACCCGCTGCTGCTCACCACCGGACAGCTCGTCGGGCATCCGGTCACCCTTGCCCTCGAGCCCGACGAGCTCCAGGGTCTCGGGGACCACCTTGTTGATGTGCGAGCGCGGCTTGCCGATCACCTGCAGCGCGAACGCGACGTTCTCGGCGACGGTCTTGTTGGGCAGCAGCCGGAAGTCCTGGAACACCGTGCCGATCTGACGGCGCAGGCCGGGCACCTTCCAGCCGGCCAGCCGGTTGATCTCCTTGCCGGCGACGTACACCTTGCCGTGCGTGGGCCGCGCCTCCCGCAGCACCAGGCGCAGGAAGGTGGACTTGCCGGAGCCGGAGGCGCCGACCAGGAACACGAACTCCCCCTTGCCGACCTCGACGCTCACGTCGTCGAGCGCTGCGCGGCTCTGGCCGGCATACGTCTTGGTGACATTCTCGAAACGGATCAAGGGCGTGGGCGGCCGGGCTCGGGGACAAAGGGTTCATCGCGGGCGCCGCCCGAGGGCTGCAGCACCGACGTATCCGACCAACAGTTGAGTCTAGGTGACCGCTCCCAGGCGGGGCCGCAGGCAGGCCGGCGCGGTGTTTCGCCGTCCCCCGCGGCGCTGCCACCGCACCGCGCCACGGCTTGGCCGGATGCCTAGAGTGGGGCCATGTCCCCCCGTCGCCGTCTGGCCGTGCTGCTCGCTGCGGCGGCCCTGGTGACCGGGTGTACGGCGGACACCGACTCGCCCGAGCCTCCTGCTGAGAGCGGTGAGAGTGCTCCGTCGGTGGAGCCGAGCGACGCCGATCTCGACCTCAGCGCCTACCCCGTGCCGCGCGCCGACCTGTGTCCGGCCCTCGACGAGGACGCCGTGGCGCGTGCGCTCGGCTCGCCGGTCGCCGACACCGCCCACTACCGCAACGGCGAGGAGTTCGAGGTCCGCCCGGGACAACGCGACGTCTCGCACGAGTACGGCTGCGTCTTCGAGGCCGCCGACGGCACCGTCGCGCGGACGTGGGTCTTCGCCCGGCCGGTCACCGTGGCCGAGGCCCGCACCCTGGTACGACGGACGCGCCGGGGTCGCGACTGCGCCTTCCCCAAGTCGATCGGGTTCGGCGACCCCGGCGTGACCTCGGTGTGCGAACGGCGGAGCACCGGCGACGACGACCGGCCGGCTCTCCGGGCACGCCTGCAAGGGTTGTTCGGCGACACCTGGCTCAGCTGCGAGATCGAGGAGCCGACCGGCCCCCGCGAGGACACCGGCGGTGTCGGCAGCGACGCCGGCGAGGACGTCGTACAACGGGCCGACCGGTGGTGCACCGACGTGGTCACCACCGTCGGCTCGTCGGACGACTAGTTCTGGGCGGCCTTGTCCGCGCCGCGGCGCCAGCGGATCCCGGCCTCGAGGAAGCCGTCGATGTCGCCGTCGAACACCGCCTGCGGGTTGCCGACCTCGTACTCGGTGCGCAGGTCCTTCACGAGCTGGTAGGGGTGCAGCACGTAGTTGCGCATCTGGTCACCCCACGAGCCCTGCACGTCGCCGCGCAGCGAGTCGAGGTGGGCGCGCTCCTCGGCCTTCTTCAGCGCGAGCAGCTTCGCCTTGAGGATCACCATCGCGCTGGCCTTGTTCTGCAGCTGGCTCTTCTCGTTCTGGCAGCTGACGACCGTGCCCGTCGGGATGTGCGTGAGGCGAACCGCGGAGTCGGTGGTGTTGACCGACTGACCACCCGGGCCGGAGGAGCGGTAGACGTCGACGCGGATCTCCTCGTCGGGCACGTCGATCTCGTCGGTCTGCTCGAGCACGGGAACGACCTCGACCGCGGCGAAGGACGTCTGCCGGCGGCCCTGGTTGTCGAACGGGCTGATCCGCACCAGGCGGTGGGTGCCGGCCTCGACCGACAGCGTGCCGTAGGCGTAGGGGGCGTGGATCGCGAAGGTCGCCGACTTCAGGCCGGCCTCCTCGGCGTAGGAGGTGTCGAAGACCTCGACGGGGTACTTGTTGCGCTCGGCCCAGCGGACGTACATCCGCATCAGCATCTCGGCGAAGTCGGCGGCATCGACGCCACCGGCGCCGGCGCGGATCGTCACGAGCGCCTCGCGGGCGTCGTACTCCCCCGACAGCAGCGTGCGGACCTCGAGCTGCTCGACGGACTTCTGGATCCGGTGCAGCTCGGCCTCGGCCTCGGCGAGCGAGTCCGCGTCACCCTCCTCGCGGGCGAGCTCGAGGAGCACCGAGAGATCGTCGATGCGGCTCTGCAGCGAGGTGAACCGCTCCAGCTCGCCCTGCAGCGTGGAGAGCCGGCCGGTGATCTTCTGCGCGTTGGCCTGGTCGTCCCAGAGGTCGGGTGCAGCCACCTGCTCGCCGAGCTCGGCGATCTCCTTGCGCATGTCGTCGACGTCGAGCACCTGCTCGATGGTCTGCATGGTCGCCTGGAGCTGCTTGATCTGGGTTTCGAAGTCGGGGCCTGCCACGTCGGCAAGGGTACGCGACAGGGTGGAACGCAGCCATCCGGAGTCGGCGGCCGCGCCCCACCCTGCAAGGCGTTGCTGGGAGCGGTCAGGCGCCCTCGTTGCCCACGCCGAACGACTTCGGCCCCGTCGCGCCGGTCGGCGTCGACGTGACGTTCGGGTTGGTCCCCGACGGCGTCGAGGAGCCGCCCTCGGCCTGCTCCTTGACCTTCTCCACGGCCTGGTCGGCCACGTCCTTCGCCGCGTGCTTGGCCTCGTCGACCTTCTGCTGCACCTTGGGGTTGGTGCGCAGCTTCTGGGCCTGTGCGGCGATCTGCTCGTAACGCTCCCGGCCGGCCTTCGCACCGAGCACGTAGCCGACCGCACCGGCACCGAGCAACATCAGCTTCTTCATCATCGTCATCTTCCTTCCGCTGTCTCCTTTGCGGTTTGATACCCGTGAGGGAGGGTCTCAATCAGCGGTCTGGGTCACGAGCCGCGCCGGCGACGGTCCGGCATGCCGGCGAGCCGCGATGGGTACTCCCCCGGCGACCGGACCCGTCCCAGGAAAGGGGTCGCGATGCCCAAGGCATGGAGCTCCAAGCGCGAGCGGCAGTACGAGCACATCAAGGAGGGCCTCGAGGAGCGGGGCCGCGACGAGGACACCGCCGAGGAGATCGCGGCGCGGACGGTCAACAAGGAGCGCGCCCGAGCCGGCGAGGCCGAGGAGAGCAGCCGTACGTCGACCGAGGACATCTCCTCGGGGCGGCGCGGTGGCCTGCGCTCGCACAAGGGCGCCGGCGGTCGCACGCGCGACCAGCTCTACGAGGAGGCCCGCCGCAAGGGAGTCGAGGGACGGTCGAAGATGAACAAGGCAGAGCTGGAGAAGGCGGTCGGTCGCTGAGCATGGACAACTTGACGTCGTACTGGATGGTCTCCGCCGAGACCCCGGACTACCCGCTGCTGACCGAGGACATCACCGTCGACGTGGCCGTGGTGGGCGCCGGCATAGCCGGCATCAGCGTCGCCTCCGAGCTCGCCCGCACGGGCCGCTCCGTCGCGCTGCTCGAGGCCGGCGGGATCGCCGCCGGAGTCACCGGAGGCACCACCGCGAAGGTCTCGGTCCTGCACGGAGCGGTGTACCACCACCTGGCGCAGAAGCTCGGGGACGAGACCGCGGAGGCCTACGCCACCAGTCAGACCATGGCCATGAAACGCGTCGCCGCGCTCACCGAGGAGCTCGGGATCGACTGTGACCTCGAGCGTCAGCCGGCGTTCGTCTACAGCGAGTCCGAGTCCGACGTGGAGATGCTCCGCGCCGAGGCGGAGGCCGCCCGGCGAGCCGGCCTGGCGGCGACGTTCACCCAGGAGACCGGTCTGCCGTTCCCCGTCGCGGGGGCGGTCCGCGTGGAGGACCAGCTGGTCTTCCACCCCCGGAAGTACCTGCGAGCCGTCGCAGCAGACTTCGTCGACCGCGGCGGGCTGATCTTCGAGAACACCCGGGTCACCGACCTGCACGAGGGTGACCCGAACGTGCTCACCACCGAGGCCGGGCAGCGGATCACCGCCCTCGACGTCGTGGTCACCACCCACTACCCGGTCTTCGACCGGTCGATGCTGTTCACGCGGATGAGCCCGGAGCGCGAGTTCGCCGCGGCCGCGGTGGTCGACGACAGCGCGGACCCCCGAGCGATGTACGTCTCCACCGGCTCCGACACACGGTCGGTGCGAGGAGCGCCGTACGGCGAGGGCAAGCGACTGCTGATCGCCACCGGCGCACCGTTCAAGCCGGGCAGCCCTTCGGCACCCGAGCAGCTCGAGCGACTCGAGTCGTGGCTGCGCGACCGCTTCGGCGTCGCCGACACCGCGTTCACCTGGGCCGCACAGGACAACTCCAGCGGGGACAAGCTTCCTTTCATCGGGAAGCTCCACCCCGGCGCCAAGCACGCCTGGGTCGCCACCGGGTTCAACGCCTGGGGGATGACCAACGGGGTGCTCGCCGGGCTGCTGCTCCGCGACGCGATCGAGGGCCGGCCCGAGGAGTGGGCCCGCATCTACGACCCCCGCAGGCTGCACCCGACGCTGGAGGCCAAGACGGTGGTGAGCTCCGGCGCGCGTGCCGTGGCGGGCCTGGCCGGCAACGCCGGCGCCCGGATCGCGGCCAAGGTGAAGCGGCAGCTGTCCGCCGACGAGCTCGCCCCCGGGGAAGCGGGCATCGTCAGCGACGGCGGCAAGGAGTGGGCCACCTACGTCGACGAGGACGGCACCGCGCACGCCGTCTCCCCCACCTGCACGCACCAGGGCTGCCTGGTGTCGTTCAACAACGTGGAGAAGGCATGGGAGTGCCCCTGCCACGGGTCGCGCTTCGATCTCGACGGGGAGGTGCTGCAGGGCCCCGCCACGCGGCCGCTGAAGCGACGCGCCGATGAGCAGTGACGCCGAGGTGCCCGGAGGGGGCGTCGCCGGCGAGCCGGACGAGGACAAGCACACCCGGCTGACCCGCAACCTCAACGAGCTCCTCCAGGAGCTGCGGGTCATGCAGACCGGCGCGCAGATCCTCACCGGCTTCCTGCTCACCATCCCGTTCACCGGTCGGTTCAGCGAGATCGACCGGGCCGAGAAGTGGGTCTACCTCGGCGTGCTCAGCATGTCGGTGGTCGCCACCGCGCTGATCGTGGCGCCGGTCGCCTTCCACCGCACGCTCTTCCGGCGCGGCGAACGCGAGTGGATCGTGGAGGCCGCGCACAGCGCCGCCCGCAACGGCCTGGTCGCGCTCGCGCTCACGATGGTCGGGGTGGTGTGGCTGGTCTTCGACGTCGTGATCGGCGCGCCGGTCTCGCACGTCATGGCCGGGCTGACCCTCGGGCTGTTCGCGCTGTTGTGGGGCGTGATCCCGATCATCCGCCGGCACAACCTCGCCTGACGCCTCCCGCAGGTCACACGCAAGAAGGCGGCGCCGACCCTCCATCCCGGAGGAGGGTCGGCGCCGCCTTCTGAGCCGCGAGGGCCCGCGCTGTGCGGGCGAGCCTCAGGCGAGCTCGGCGCGCAGGTCGGAGAGGATGCGCGAGAGGAGGCGTGAGACCTGCATCTGGGTCACGCCGATGTCCTGGGCGATCTGCTCCTGGGTCCAGCCGTAGAAGAACCGCAGCTCGATGATCCGGCGGTCGCGGTCCTTGAGCTTGCGCACCGCGGGGCCGAGCAGGATCCGGGCCTCGGCGCGGCCCAGGTCGGCGTCCTCGCCGCCGAGCAGCTCCCCGAGCGAACCGCTCCCGTCCTCGCCGACGGGGACGTCGAGCGAAGCGGGGGTGAAGCAACCGTCGGCGGCGAGCGCCTCGACGACGGCGTCCTCGTCGATACCGAGGTGCTGGGCCACCTCACGGGGCTTGGGCGAGCGGTGCAGGGTCTGCGAGAGCTCGTTGGAGGCGCGGGAGATCTGGGCCTGCAGCTCCTGGATGCGACGCGGCGGACGGACCGTCCAGCCGAAGTCGCGGAAGTAGCGCTTGACCTCACCGGTCACGGTGGGCACGGCGTAGCTGAGGAAGTCCCGCTCGAAGCTGGGGTCGAAACCCTGCACGGCCTTGACGAGACCGACGTACGCGGCCTGGAGGAGGTCGTCGCGGGAGATCCCGCGGTCGCGGTAACGAGAGGCGATCGCCCGGGCGACACCCATGTTGAGGACGACGATCTCGTCGCGGAGCCTCTTCTGCTCCACCTCGTCGGTGGTCTCGGCGATCTGAGCAAGGAGCCGGGCGGTGATCTGGCTTCGGTCGGCCTCGGTGACCGTCTCTGTCGGGTCGAGGATGTCGGTCGTGTCCAGCTGCTGCTCTTGAAGTTCAGGCGAAGCGGTCATTGCTTGCTACCTACTCTGTTTTCGATCTGTCGTGGCACGTTGGCTTGACCACGTTCAATCGAGCGCATCCGGTGGCGGCGATCAGGCCGCTCCAGGGCGCACACCAGCCATCCTGTCCGCGCCCTCGCTGGTCTAAACCTCCGGGACCGAGAAACTTCTGCCAACCGCCGCCGACTCAGTCACCCACCACGGCGACAGCCGCCGCCACGGCGTCCACGCGTGCCCGGTCCGCCACCCCCGGCAACGGCAGCGGCAGGTCCAGCGGGGCGGTGAGGCGGACGACCACCCGGTCCTCTGCCGGTTCGACGACGTAGGCGAGCCCGGGGTGCCGGCGACCCGCGCCGACCGAGTCGAGGTAGCCGGCCACGAACGCCTCGGCCGTCCCCGGGTCGATCAGCGCGCGCTCGCCGAGCCCGGTGGTGTACACCTGCTCGCCGGCGATCCCGTCGGCCGCCGCGAGGGCAGCACCGTCCGCGAGGGTGTCGAGCGCCTGGCGCTTCAGGAACGCCGCGGTGGCGTCCACGACGACCACGACGGCCATCGCGAGCACGAGTGTCAGACCGATGATCAGCACGGCGACCTGCCCCTCCTCATGCCGTCGCGACCGCACCGTCCGCAGCGTCATGGCAGGTCCGCCCTGTGGGTGCCGTACGGGATCGCGTGCTCGGCCTCCACCCGGACGCTGGGCCGCTGCTCGCCCAGTGCGCTCGGCAGCAGCGGCAGGGGCACCTGGTAACCGACGGTCACGGTCACGACCGAACCGGGCGCGAGGCAGTTGCCGGGATCGGGGCGGCAGGTGATCTGCATTGCCCGCGCCGCCTCGTCCAGCCCCTGGTCGGTGAACGCCAGCTGCGCCGCCGCCCGAGCCCGGTCGAGGGCGGCCGCCTCGCTGGGGGCCTGGGTGAACGCGCGGCCGGCCGCCCTGGCCGCCGTACTCACTCCGAACGCCGCCTGCTGCACCTCGAACACGGCCAGCACGATGTAGAGAAGCGGGACCATCAGCAGGATCGCGAGCCAGGTGAACTCCACCAGCGCGGTCCCCCGCTCGCTCCTGCGGTTCACGGGGCGCTCTCCTCGATCGCGTGGCCGGAGACGGCCAGCTTCACCCCCGGGCCCCAGATGCCCAGCGGCGGCACCTCGGCGACCACGTCGACGCGGACGACCGGCACGCCGTCGAGCGTCGTCTCGGTCGCCGTCACGTCCTCAGCGAACCGGGACGCGACCGCGTCCGCGATCTGCGCGCGGGTGCGGGCCACCCCCTCGGCAGGCGACCGGTCGACCGTGGCGGCGTACCTGGCCCCCTCGGCGGCGGCCGCGGTCAGCGTGTTGCGCACGTGGAGCAGCAGGGCCACCTGCAGGATGCCCAGGAAGAGAGGCACGAGCACGACGAGCACCAGCGCGAAGTCCACCACGGCGGAGCCGCGCTCCCCCCGCCGGAGCGCCGCCACGTCTCAGCCCGAGACCGAGCTCAGCGCGTCCGACAGCATCTGCGACAGCGCGTCGCCGGCCACCGCCCAGAGCACCGTGACCAGTCCCGCGGTCATCACCGTGACCGGACGCCGAAGACTATGACCGATCCCACGTAGACAACACCCGCACCGTAGCCCTCGG
>NZ_BAAGUV010000021.1:0-1270 GCF_054781215.1 Nocardioides pakistanensis
CTGTGGGGAGGGTGTTGTGGCGAGGAAGATCGCGTGGGAGGTTCGCGCGGGGGCGTTGCGGGCGTTGGCTGGTGGGCAGTCCGCGGCCGGGGCGGCTCGGGCTGCGGGAGTGTCCGAAGGGGCGGTGCGGCAGTGGGCGAGACTGGCGGGTATGGAGTTACGCAGAGGCCGTGTCGGGGGAATCACCCCCACACCCGCTCCCGTGAACGCGGTCGCGGGTACGCAGTCGAAGTCGCAGTCGGGGTCGTATCGGCGTCTCACGCTCGCGGATCGGGTCTTCATCCAGACGGCCAGGGCGCGGTCTGAACCACTCGGGGTGCGGGCGATCGCGCGCGAGCTCCGGGTGACGGCCTCGACGATCTCGCGTGAGATCAACGCGCATCAGGTCCGGCACTGGGGGCAAGCGCGTTACGATGCCCAGATCGCGCACCAGCAAGCCCTCGCGGCCCGCTCCCGCACCCGGGAAGGCAAACTCGCCGATCCGGTGCTGCGGGGCGAGGTCGTGTCACGCTTGAATCAGCGGTTCTCCCCGCAGCAGGTCTCCGGCCAGTTGCGGCGGACGTTCCCGGGCAGAGCGGAGATGCAGGTGTCACACGAAACGATCTACCAAGCCCTGTACGTGCAGGGCAAAGGCGCGCTCAGACACGAGCTGACCGTGGAGAAAGCCCTGCGCACAGGCCGGACCGGGCGGGTGCCCCGGTCCCGGCTGCCCCGCCGCTCCAGCCGCCCCTGGCTCGCGGGGGCCACACTGACCGAGCGTCCCGCCGAGGTCGCCGATCGTGCCGTTCCCGGGCACTGGGAAGGCGACCTGGTCGTCGGGCCGCACAACTCCGGGATCGTGACGCTCGTGGAACGCCAGACCCGGTTCGCGCTCCTGGGACGCCTGCCCGGGGTGAGGGACTCGGCCACCGTGATCGAGGTCCTCCAGCACATGATCCAGCAACTCCCCAGGGAACTGCTCCGCACGATCACCTGGGACCAAGGCGCCGAGATGGCCGGACACGCCCACTTCACGATCGCTACCGGCTGCCGCGTGTATTTCTGCGACCCGCACTCGCCCTGGCAGCGCGGCACGAACGAGAACCTCAACGGCCTCGTCCGAGACTTCTACCCCAAAGGCACCGATTTCAACACCATCACCGACGCCGACCTCACCAACACACAACGCCTCCTCAACATCCGCCCCCGCAAAACCCTCGACTACGCCACCCCGTATGAGAAACTCGAAACCCTAATCACCGGTGTTGCGCTCACCACCTGAAACCACCCG
>NZ_BAAGUV010000022.1:0-206057 GCF_054781215.1 Nocardioides pakistanensis
CGTCACCCTCGTCCAAGCCGCCTGGCGCCAAGGCCCCAGCGGCTAACTGCGAGATCGGGTCTGAGCCACGGTCGGATGGAGCTAGACCTCATTGGATCCCCCCACATGAGTTGATGGAATCCCCCAACTCAGACTTACGTGGCGCAGGGGCGAACGGCAGAGCACTTGGTCCCCGCAAGGATGCGTGGCCGGGTTCGCCGGTTCAGGACCAACGACCGGAAACGGATGACCCGTCTACGCCCACCGTTCAGCGCGCCCGCCAGAGCCGACTGTTCACCGAAGCGAGGCCCGGGGCGGCCGTGATGCGGACCCGGTAGACGCCGGCGCGGAGCCCACGTACCACGACGCGACCGGTCGCATCGGGCCGCGGACGGCGCACGGTCACCCAGTGCTTGCCGCGCTTGGCCTGCACCAACACGCGCTGGCCACGGTTGTCGACCAGGCGCAGGCTCGCCCGGCGGCCGGTGTGACCGAGCCGGAACCGGGGGGTCGCGATCCAGCGGGCGGCGCCGTCAGCCTGGGTCGGAGCCACCTCGTCGCTGTCCAACGTACGCGCGGTGAAGCGCGTGGTCGCGGTGATCGGGAAGTACGCCGTCGCAACGCCATCGCCCTCGGTGGTCGCCACCCGACGGGCCACGACCTGCCCCTCACGCCATGCCTGGACGGCCACGTCCTGACCGACGATCACCTGACCGTCGGCGGTCTCCAGCTGCACCTGCACCGGGAGGCGCTGACCGACCCTGGCCCTACCGGCACCGGCGACGAAGCTGAGCTGCGCGGCGGGCCTGTCCGGCACCGGGTCGGTGCGCGGCTGCTCGACCGGCTCAGGGTCCAGGGTCGGGGTGGGCGGCGTGGGTGTCGGAGTCGGTGTGGGATCCGGAGCTGGAGCGGCACCCCCGCCACCACCGCCGCCACCGGGCGCCGGCGCGGTCGGGGTGGGCGTCGGGCTGGGCTCGATGCTGGGCTCGATGCTGGGCAGCGCCTCGGGGCTGTCGCTCGGCTCCGCGGTCGGCGTGCCGGTGGGCGTCTCGGTGCTGTCGCCGTCGGGCACGACCGAGCAGGTGATCAGCGTGCAGAGCATGGCGTTGGGGTTGACCAGTCCGGCCCCGAAGTAGTCGTCGCGGCCGGTTGCACCCAGGTCGACGGCGCTCTTGGCGAGGGCCGACTCGAACTGGGCCGAGGTGAGCGCGCCGTCGGTGCCGTCGACAGCCAGCGCGGCGGTCGCGGCGACGTACGGCGTGGCCATCGAGGTGCCGTTCAGCTTCACGTACCCGCCACCGGGAACGGTGGAGAGGATGCTGCTGCCGGGGGCCGCGACGTCGACGTAGGAGCCTGTGTTTGAGAACCAGGACGATGCGTCGGCGTCGGTGGTCGCGGCTACAGCGACGACGCCAGGGAACGCCGCAGGGTAGGTGACCGGGTTGCCCTCGGTGCGCTCGTTGCCGGCCGCGGCGACGACGATGACGCCCTTGCCGAGGGCGTAGTTCACCGCACTCTGCAGCACCGGGTCGGCATAGCTGCCGCCCAGGGACAGGTTGATCACGTCCGCGCCGTGGTCGGCGGCGTAGGTGACCCCCTGCGCGACGTCGGAGTTGTAGCCGCTGCCGTTGGCGTCGAGCACCCGGATCGGCATCACCTTCGCCTGCGGGGCCAGGCCGGCGACTCCGACGGAGTTGCCCTGCACGGCGGCGACGATGCCGGCCACGTGGGTGCCGTGCTTGTTCAGGTCGACGCGGCCGTCGCCGGAGTCGGTGACGAAGTCGAAGCCGGCAGCGGTGAGCTGGCCGGTGAGGTCCGGATGGGTGCCGTCCACGCCGGTGTCGACGACCGCGACGACGGCGCCCTGTCCGGTGGCGTTGTCCCAGGTCTGCTCGGCGGCGAGCCGGTTGAGCGCCCACTGGTCCGGGCGACGCGGTTCGGTCCCGGAGAGAGCCGTCCTCACGGGGGCGCCGAGGGTGTGCACCTCGGTGTCGAGGGTCACGGCGAGCACGTCGTCTTGAGACTGCGCGTCACGCACCGCGTCGACCGCTTCGGCGCGTCCGGCGACCTGGCGTACGACGATCTCGGGCCGGCCGTCGACGTCGTGCACCGAGACCACGCGCAGCGGCTGCGTCTCGTCGGCGATGGCAGCCACCTCGGCGACGACCGCGCGGGCCGGGGTCTCGACGGACTCGTCGACCACGCGCCACGATGCGGGCTCGGGCTCGTCGGTCACCACAGGCTCGGCCGTGGCCACGACGCCCGGCGTGCTGGTCGGCGTACTCACCGGCGAGGGCGACGCCGCCTCCACCGAGGCGGGAGCCGAGGCGACCGGACCGGCGGGGTCCGGGTCGCTGCCCAGGTCGGCACGCGCGATGCCGACCCCTATCGCCGCCACACCGGTGAGGGCGAAAGCGAGGAGGGCGATGGCATCCCGGTTGCGGGGCAGGCTCGGACTCATGGCTCGTTTCAGGTATGCGTGTAGGTCCCCCGGTGATTCCAGGCAAGCACCTCGCCGATCACCGCACTGTGGTTATCGGCCAGCAGGTCCCGAGTCTTTACCTTCGGTCGCCCGACCGGTCTAACAGCGCTTGGTCGAAGCGCTGTCGGCGAGCACTGCCGGACCACCCAGGAGCACTCGGTCGTCGGGCTTCAGTGCCGCGGCAGCCTGCGCTACCTCGGCCGGGAGGCAGGTCTCCGTGGTGAGGAGTAGAGGTGCGCCGTACGTGCCCGCAGCAGGCACGCCCGCGAGCGCGTCCGGGAAGTTCGTACCGGCAGCGAAGTAGGCGCGCTCGGTGTTGCGCCACCCGGCCTTGGCGATGACCGCGGAGGTCTCGTAGCGGTTGCCACCTTGGAGCCGACTCACGGTCACACCGGGAACCGCCTGGGCGAGCTGCTTCTGGACAGCGAGGCTGACCGCGGCGGTGCCCCCGAGGACGACGACCTTGCTCGGCTGGAGCCGGGCCAGCTCGTCCTTGACCGGCTGAGGCAGCGTCGTGCGGTCCGTGAGCAGGATCGGCGCCCGCTTGCGCGCGGCGAGGGCACCGCCGGAGAGCGCGTCCGGGTAGGACGTGCCGGAGGTGATGTAGACGATGTCGGAGTTCGACCACAGCCGCTGGCTGATCCGCGCCGCCGTGTCGTAGCGGTCGCTGCCTTGGAGGCGGATCACCCGTTCGGCGTACTTTCCGGCCTGCTCGGTCACGGCGGTCGACAGGGCGTTCTCCCCGCCAAGCACGAAGATCCGGTCCGGCTGGAGCCGCTGGAGCTCCTCGACCGTTTCCTGAGGCAGGCCGGTGCTCATGGCGAGAAGGATCGGCGCACCCGCGCCGGCGGCGGCAGGCCCGCCCGACAGCGCGTCGGGAAAGTCCTCACCGGAGGCGAGGAACACGGTGCCGTTGCGGTTGGGGAACGCCTGCTTGGAGATCGCCGCGGCGGTGCTGTAGCGGCTCGTGCCGGAGAGCCGACGCATTACCGGTTCGGGTGTCGGTGTCACGGTCGGCGTAGGACTCGGAGTCGGGCTGGCCGACGGTGTCGGGGTAGGCGTCGGGGTGGGTGCTGGCGCGCTGGCACGGGCCTCGTCGATCAGCGCCTGCACCTGGTCGCGCATGCCGCCGTTGAGCCATTCGTAGCCGTAGCGTCCCGGGCACGCCGTCGCGGTCGCGGGGCGGGCGCCGGACAACGAGATGTCCTTGTGACCGGAGATGATGTCGACCGTGCCGCCGCTGAGGGTGAGCTTGCCGATCGCATCGAGACCGAAGTACGACAGCCGCCACGCAGTCAGGTTGATGACCGCCCGCTTGGTGGCCTCGGGAACGGCGACAGTGTCGTAGTTGCCGATCATCGAGATGCCGGTCGTGTAGTGGTTGAAGTCCCAGTTGCCGGCGTGCGCGCCACGGACCTGCTGGTTCTGACCACCTCGGCGGCCCATGTAGACCGTGCCGTAGGCGTCGACGAGGAAGTTGTAGCCGATGTCGCACCAGCCGCGGGACTTGGTGTGGTACAGGTGGATGCCGCGCACGATGCCGGGTGCCTCGTCGGCGGTGTAGCCGTTGGCGCCGGCGGTGTGGTGGATGACCACACCCTTCGCGGCCGGGGCGGTCAGCGGGCTCGAGCAGGCGGTCTCATAGCTCTGGTCCACGCCCCACTGCCGGCGGGTGACGATGGCCGGTTTCGGGGTCACTGCCGTGGTCGAGGTGGCCGTCACCCCGGTCTCACCGGCGGTGGGCTGCGTCGTCGGCGTTGCGGCCGGCTCCTCCGCGGTGGTGGTCGCCGCCATCAGCGCCAGGTCGGAGCTGAAGTCAGCCGGCTCGGCCAGGCCGGTCCCGCCGTCGATCAGCGAGACCTGCACATCCTCGGGAGCGTGGGCTGCCGAGATCAGGCGTACGCCGACGCCGTCGGACTCACCGACCCACACCGGATCCGTGCCGCCCCGGGACCCCTCACCCTCGACCTGGGTGTCGTCGACGTCGATGCCCTCCCAGTCGGTCCACGTGCCCTCGGCGCGAGTCCGGACCTGCACCTGCAGGTCGGCCGGTGCCGAGTCACCCTTCCAGGTCACCCCCACCATGCCGAAGTCCTGGGTGCGCGTGCTGGACAGCGCCGCGACGACAGCCGGCTCGTCCGCACCTTCGCTGGGGCGACCCTGTCCACCCTGCTGCGGCGCCGACTGCTCCGCCGTGGCCTCGTCCGGCACGGCGACGGTCTCCATGGTCGGCTCGGTGTCCTCGCTGACCTGCGGACGCTCGACAGCCGGTGCAGGCTCGGTCGCCGGTGCAGGTTCGGTGACCTGCGGCGTCCCTGTCTCAGCCGGTCGCTCGCTCGGCTCCGCGGCCTCCGTCGCGGCCTCGGCGGGAGTCGTCGGAGCCACCGTCGCGGGGACCGGAGCGATCGTCGGGCTGGTCACCGACTCCGAGGTCTCGGGCTGTGCTGCCTCGAGCGCAGGCACACCCAGCGCGAGCGCCACCGCGGTGACGGTGAAGCGCACCAGCGTGCGTCGGGTGGTCTGGGCGATCAAGGACTTCATACAGCGGCGACCAATGTTTCTGGAGTGATTGATGTGACTAGCGAGACCATTCTGGGTACGGTCCAGAGCTGTGTCCACCTGGTCCGTTTAACTACAAACGTGTAGTTTCCGGCGCCCCGCCGGTCGAGGTATTTCCGCTGGTCGAGCCCGTCGAGACCACGCCCGCTGGTCGAGCCCGTCGAAACCAAGGTCTCGACAGCTCGACCACCCATGGACGCTCGACCGCCGAGGTCTGCGCTCAGCGGCGCACGGTCAGCGTGAACACCTTCGAACGAGCACCGTAGGTGACGCCCGAGCCACTGTAGGTCACCGTCAGCCGGTAGCTGCCCGCGGACAGCTTCGGCAGGACGACCCGCACGACACCGCGCTTGGCAGCACGCAGAGTCGCCTTGCCCAGCGTTCGGGCACCCGACTTCACCAACACCTTGCCGACCGGGCGGCGGTTGTCGGCGGCAGCGACCCGCACGGTCACGACCGCGCGCTTGCCGACTGCCACGCTGCGGGAGTTCGGCTTCGCGGTGACCTTGGCGTCACCCTTGCCGATCCGGACCGCCGGGGCGGTGAGGGTCGCGGGCTCGTACCCCGCGCCCCAGCTCACCACGGCCTTGGCAGCGATCCGGTCGCCGACGTCGCCGGGCAGCACCCGGTACGTCGAGCCGGTCGCGCCCTTGATCGGCTGCCCGTTGCGGGTCCACTGGTAGGTCACCGACTGCGGGGTGCGCGCCCAGACACCGGGCGAGAACACGATCACGCCGTTGGGGTGCTTCGCGCCTCCGAGCGCCGCGGACGCAAGGCTGGCCGGCGCCCGACGTACGACCTTGACCACGGGCAGCTTCACGTCGGCCTTGACGGTGACCGGCAGCAGAGCGGTGGGCAGTCCGACGAAGCGGTTGTCGAGGTCGCGGTACTGGATCAGGTAGCTGCCGGGCTCCACGACCAGCTCGTAGTGACCGCCGTAGCTGATCGCGGACGCCTCGCGTTCGCCGGTGGTCGGGTCGATCGCGGCGACGTCGACGTAGTGCACCTTGGTGCCGTCGGCGGCGAGCGTGCGCCCGCTGATCGTGTACGTCGTGGTGGCCGACGCCGCGGGGGCGGTGACGGCGTCCGTGTCCGCCGGGACTGCGGCGGTCGTCGGGGCCGCGAGGCCGAAAGCGGCGACGAGGGCGACGGAGAGGGGGGCGATGACGCGGCTGCGCATGAGGTTGCTCCAGGCGATCTGGTTCGGGTACGACGGCCGGGCCGTCCCTTTCCCTATCGGCCGGAGGTGACGGCTCTTGAGCAAGGGCCATCGCGCCCGGACAGCGATGCCCGCCACGGCGGGTCACCGTGACGGGCATCGCGCTGGTTCAGGTCAGGAGGCGGTGCCGGCTGCCACCCACTCCACCTGCACCGAGTCGCTGAGGTCTGCCGGGTCCGGCGGGATCGCCCCGATCAGTGCGTCCTCGTCACCGCGGACCACGGTCGCGGTCACCGTGTCGGTGCGCGCGGTCGCCGGCCCCTGGTAGGTGAACGTCGCTCGCCCGTTGGCGTCGGTGGTCCGCGTCACCTCGATCGACGAGCTGCCGAAGGTGCCCCAGGAGACCTCGAACGTCATCGCCTGGCCGGCGAGCGGCTTGCCGTACTGGTCGGTGACGACCGCGGTCACCGTCTGCTGTCCACCCACGGTGTTCTGCACGTTCGCCGCCGGCTGGGTGATCGTGACAGCCGTCGCAGCCGGGGCGTCGTCCTCCCAGGTGACGGTCGCGGTATCGCTGACCGCGCCGGAACCGGAGTCGACCTGGCCGTTGCTGTCCCGGTCGTAGTGGACCGTGACGGTGTCGATCACCGTGTCGTTGCCCTCCGTGCCGGTCTGGGGGTCGGACACCGTGTAGCTCCACGACGCCTTGCCCTGCGCGTCCGTGGTCGCGACCTGCTGCTGCACCACGGCGCCGTCCTGGGCCGGAGTGCCGTTCACCTCGCGGGTGATCTGGAAGATCACCTTCTGCCCCGCCCGCGGAGCAGCCAGGGTGTCGCCGGCGAGCTGCGCGGTCACCGTGTGCTGGGTGCCGAAGGCGCGCAGGGCGCTCTCCGGGGCGGCCTGGATCGCGGAGACGGTGGCGAACGTCGTCGCGCCACCAGCGCCGAACGGCTCGGTCGCCTTGCCCTGCTTGTCGGTGTCCAGCGCGCCGTCACCATCGGTGTCGCTGAACACGACCGGGACGACCTGCTCCTCGGTGCCGCTCGCTCCGCGCACGACGAAGGTGACCTTGCCCTGAGCGTCGGCCTTGCCGGTGTACGTCGGGCCGGGCTGGGTGATCACGACGCCGTTCACCTCGGTGATGTCGGCCGCGACGGTGCCGAAGTCTGCGGCGCCGGCCGCCTCGCCGGTGCCGGTGGTGAAGGTCGTGGTGCCGTCGGCGCCGCGCGTGACGTGGTCGTCCTCGGCCAGCGCGATCTTGAAGTCACCGCCGGCCGGGAGCCCCGACACGGCGTACTGCACGGTGGCGCCCTCGTCGACCGCGCCGCCGCCGGTCACGTCGTAGGCGGCCGTGCCCGGAGCGACGGAGCGACCGGCCTGGTTCATCCGCTGCAAAGCGGTGCCGGCGACCGCCGACGGACCGCCGAAGAGCGTGCCGTCGGCCAGGGTCGCGGCGTGGTCCTCGAGGTAGCCGAGCAGCGCGGCACCCGGCTCCGTCGCGGTGCTGGTCACCAGCAGCGGCCGCTGCTGCTTGCCGGTCAGGGGGCCGCCGGCGAGTGCATCCGCGCCGTAGCCCTGCTCGGCCCCCGACGCCACGTTGACCCCGGCGGCCGCGAAGCCGAGCTCCTTGACGGCGTGCTCGGCGACGGCCACCGCGGTGGCTGCGCGGTCACGCCCGGAAAGCCGGGTGACGGTGCCGAACTCGGCGTCGAGCTTGGTCTCGACCTGCTGCCCGATCGCCGAGGGGCCGCCCAGGATCAGGACGTCCTCGACACCGGCGTCCTTGAGCGCGGTGACCACCTCGTCACTGATCTCGGTCGGAGAGGCCAGACCGAGCGGCCGGCCGTCGTACGACAGCGGCCCGCCGGCGAGCGCGTCGGGGAAGTTCAGGCCGGTGGCGACCAGGCCCAGCGTCTCCTCCGCGTCGCCCCCGGCCTTGATCACCGCGGCGTTGGTCAGGTAGCGGTCGTGGCCGGAAACGCGGGTGACGGTGTAGTCGGCTGCACGCAGGGCAGCGACCTGCTCCTCGCTGACCACGTTGGGCCCGCCGACGACGGTGATCTCCTCGACCCCGGCGGCCTTCAGCTGCGCCAGGACCTCGCTCGGGGTCTCGTCAGTCTGGGTGAGGAGGATCGGGGCGTCGAGGACCCCGGCGAGGTAGTTGGCGGTCAGCGCGTCGGCGTAGCTGCCCGGCTCGCCGTTGGCCAGGACCGCGCGGTTGTAGCTGGTGGCGTACTCCGCTGCGATCAGCGCGCCGGTCTCGTACCGGTTGTCACCGCCGAGCCGCTCCAGCTCGAAGTCGGGCTTCGCCTGCGCGCTGCCGGCCGCGGCGACCACGCCGCCGAGCAGCAGGCCCCCCGTGGCGAGGACGGCGATGGTGCGCCGGGCGCGGCGCAGCTCTGGGTGGCTCAAGGTCTCTCCTGGGTCCAGGTGTCGGGCGTTCCCCCACGACGCCTGCGACACGCAGGCGAGGGTGCGCCCAGCCCAACGACCCAACCACCCGAAAGGTGACGCGGGAGCCCGCGTCACCCCGGCAGCTCAGCCGCCGATGACGATGCGCCGCACGCCGCCCCAGTTGGCCGGATCGGTCACCCGGCGCCCGTCGACGAGCACCTTCACACCCGGCAGGTCGGCAGCGGAGAGGGAGCGGTACTCCGCGTGGTCGGTCTGGATCACCGCGGCGTCGACGTCCTCACCACGATGCGCCGGCAGGCCCAGCTCCTCGAGCTCCTCGGGCGTGTACATCGGGTCCGAGACGAACACGCGCGCCCCGCGCCGCTTCAGCTCCTCGACGGTCGGGAACACCCCGGAGAACGCGGTCTCCTTCACCGCACCGCGGTAGGCCGCGCCCAGCACCAACACCCGCGCGCTGTCGAGCGACCCGTAGCCGGCGGCGAGCAGGTCAACGGCATAGTTCGGCATCCCCGCGTTGGCTTCACGCGCGGCGCGTACGACGGTCGCGGCCGGGTCGTTCCACAGGTAGATGCGCGGGTAGATCGGGATGCAGTGCCCGCCGACCGCGATGCCCGGCCGGTGGATGTGGCTGTAGGGCTGGGTGTTGCACGCGTCGATCACCTTCATGATGTCGACGTCGATGGTGTCGGCGTAGCGCGCGAACTGGTTGGCCAACCCGATGTTCACGTCGCGGTACGTGGTCTCGGCGAGCTTGGCGAACTCGGAGGCCTCCGAGGAGCCGAGGTCCCACACCCCGTTGGGCCGGTCGAGGTCGGGGCGCTCGTCGAAGTCGAGCACCTGCTCGTAGAACCGCACGCCGTGAGCGGCCGACGCCTCGTCGATCCCGCCGACCAGCTTGGGGTACTTGCGCAGGTCGGCGAAGACCCGTCCGGTCAGCACCCGCTCGGGGCTGAACACGACGTGGAAGTCCTTGCCTGCTTCGAGTCCGGAGCCTTCGGCGAGCATCGGGGCCCACCGGTTTCGCGTCGTACCGACCGGGAGCGTGGTCTCGTACGACACCAACGTGCCCGGCCGCAGACCGGCTGCCACGGCCTTCGTCGCGGCGTCCATCGACCGGAAGTCCGGCACGCCTTCGGCGTCGACGAACAGCGGTACGACGAGCACCACGGCCTCGCTCTCGGCGACGGCAGCGGCGGTGTCCGTCGTGGCCCGGAGCCGCCCGTCGCGCACCGCGGAGGCGAGCTTCACGTCGAGCTCGGCCTCGCCGGGGAACGGCTCGACGCCGTCGTTGACCAGGTCGACGACCCGCTGGTCGATGTCGGCACCGATCACCGTGTGACCCTTGTCGGCGAACTGGACGGCCAGGGGCAGGCCGATCTTGCCGAGCGCGACAACGCAGATGCGCACCGTCAGCTCCTCTTCTGGGGGTGGGTGAGCAACGAGGTGTAGACCTCGTCGAGGATCTTGGCCTGGGCCTCCCAGGTCCACTGCTCGAGCAGCGCCGGGTCGTCGTACACCTGCCGGTAGCGCTCGGGCTTGTCCAACACCTTGCGGACCGCGGCGACGAAGGAGTCGAGGTTCTCCGCCTCGAAGACCTCGCCCTGGCCGGTGTTGCGGGTCATGTGGCCCATCGCGCGGACGTCGCTGACAACGAGCGGGAGCCGCGCGTGGGAGTACTCGAAGAACTTGGTGATCAGCGCGATCTCGTGGTTGGGCCAGTGGTGGATCGGGATCACGCCGATGTCGGCGGTCGACAGGAACGGCACCACCTGGTCGAACGGCACGTAGGGCAGCAGCCGCACCCGGTCCTCGACGCCGAGCTCGCGGGCCCTGGCGACCAGTGAGCGGACGTAGTCCGACTCTGGCTTGGCGACGACGAAGGCGCACACCACGTCCGGCAGCTGCGGGAGCGCCTCGACCATGATGTCGAGACCGCGCTGGTAGGCGGCCGAGCCGCTGTAGACCATGATCGGCACGTCAGCGCCAAGGCCGAGCGAGTCGCGGATCGTCGGCTGGTGAGCGCCCTCGTGTGCGACCGCGGCGTAGGGCGTGTTCAGCACGACGGTCGGCAGCTCGCGCAGTCCGTGGTGCTCCTGGAGCAGCTCGGCGAGCTCGGCGGAGACGGTGACCACCTTGTCGGCCATCGGGGCGTACTCCCGCTCGTGGGCGGTCTGCGCCTTGTGCCACCGGGGCCAGGACTCCCACGGCTTGATGCCGGGCAGGAACTCGTGGGCGTCCCACACCAGCTTGACCTCGCGGCCCTCGGCACGCGCGCGCACGACGGCGCGGGCGGCGACGCCGAGCATCCGGAAGTCGTTGGCGTGGATCAGGTCCGGCTTGAGCCGGTCGATCTCGGGGCCGTAGGCGAGCTCGAAGTCCCACAGGTGCGGGTCGAGCCGCCGCCACACGGCATCGCCCATCGCCTTCTCCCAGAACGACGTGGTGAGCCGGTCCAGCGCAGTGTCGGACAGCTGCCGCTGCCGGATCAACGCCTGGGTCTTCTCCGCGCGCAGCCCGACCCAGCGGGCGAGCAGCGCGGTGCGCGCTCGGGCGGGGAAGATCCGCAGGCTTTCCGCCCTGCGACGGGGGTCGCCCTCGCGCGGGTCGGCGGCGATGATCCGCCGCTGCTGGAGGTCTGCGCGCATCGCCTTGACCGCCTGCTCGCGCTGGTCGGCGACCCAGCCGGCGGAGTAGGCC
Organism: Nocardioides pakistanensis; assembly: GCF_054781215.1. Lineage (NCBI taxonomy): Bacteria > Bacillati > Actinomycetota > Actinomycetes > Propionibacteriales > Nocardioidaceae > Nocardioides > Nocardioides pakistanensis. The sequence goes on from NZ_BAAGUV010000022.1 coordinate 11,292, forward strand.
AGCGGGGACCGCAGCCGCGCTCGCCGCAGGTCGCCGGGCCGCCGGGTCAGCGGCCCGGGTGTGGGGACCAGCCGGACCTTCGCGTCGCCGATCCGCCAGCGCCGGCCACCGCCGCGTCCGGCCTTGCCGAGGAGGGTCACGTCCCAGCCGGCCTCGGCCATCGAGCGGGCCTGCTTCTGCACCCGGCTGTCACGCTCGACGTCGTTGTCGACGAGCATGACCACGCGTCCCTTGCCGGCCTGCCGCATCAGCTTCCCTGAGCAGGCGCGGGCCGTACGTCGATCGTCGTACCGCTCGCAGCCGACCTCAGCACGGCATCGGCGACCTCGACCGTGCGCATGCCCTGACGCAGGGTGACGATGCCGTCACCGGCGTGCCCGGCGAGGACCGCGTCACGAAAGTTCTCGTGCTCGACCTGCAGCGGCTCGCGCTTGGAGAACGCGAACCGGGTGCTGTCGCCCTCGGCGACGCCACGGAACGCGCGGATCGCCTCCCAGTCGGTCTCGACCGCACCGTTGGCGTGGAACGTCAGGTCGGCGGTCAGGGTGTCGGCGACGAAGGAACCCTTCGCGCCGGTGACCATCGTGAACCGCTCCTTGAACGGGCTCAGCCAGTTCACCAGGTGGTTGACCACCACGTCGCCGTCCAGCTTGCCCGTCACCGCGACCCCGTCCTCGTGCGGACGACCCGACTTGTGGAACGTCTGCGCGGCAACGGTCGTGTACTCCTGACCCGTCACCCACGCGGTCAGGTCGATGTCGTGGGTGGCGAGGTCCTTGACCACGCCGACGTCGGCGATCCGGTGCGGGAACGGCCCCTGCCGGCGGGTCTGCACCTGGTAGATGTCACCGAGCTCGCCGGCCTCCAGCCGGGAACGGAGGTTCTGCAGCGCGGGGTTGTAGCGCTCGATGTGCCCGACGCCGGCGACCAGGCCGGCCGACTCGAACGCCTCCACCAGCGCGACCGCACCCTCGGTGGAGTCCGCCAGCGGCTTCTCCAGCAGCGCGCACACCCCGGCCTCGGCAAGCGCCAGACCCATCTGCACATGCAGCCCGGTCGGCGCGGCGACCACGGCGTAGTCGATGCCACGCTCGATCAGCGAAGCGACGTCGGCGACGATCTCCACACCCTGGCCGCGGCCGTGCGGGTCACCGTCGGGGTCGGCGATCGCGACCAGCTCCACGCCGTCCAGGCCGGCGAGCACACGTGCGTGGTGGCGGCCCATCGCACCCAGCCCGACCAGCCCGGCGCGCAGCACCCGGCTCACTGCGCCACCCCGGAGGTGGTCGCGGTGGTGATCGCGCCGACGATCCGGTCCAGGTCGGCGTCGGTCAGCCCCGGGAAGACCGGCAGCGAGAGCACCTCACGCGCGGCCTGCATCGTCACGGGCAGGTCCCAGTCGCGGTTGGCCGGCTGCTGCCCCGCCAGGTCGGTGTAGCCGGGACGGAACGGAGCGAGCTCGTGGATCGGCGTGGGGTAGTACACCGCGCTGCCCACACCGGCGTCCTTCAACGCCGCCTGCAGCGCGTCCCGGCCACCGGCCACGTCCTCGGGCACGCGGACCGTGTACTGGTGGTAGACGTGCCGGGCACCATCGGCCTCCGGCGGCGGCACCACACCGGTGCCGGCCAGTCCGGCGGACATCTTCGCCGCGTTGTCGCGCCGCGCCTCGGTCCAGCCGTCGAGCTTGCCCAGCTGCACCCGGCCGATCGCGGCGGCCACGTCGGTCAGCCGCATGTTGGCGCCGACCACCTCGTTGGCGTAGCGCTGCTCCATCCCCTGGTTGCGCAGCAGCCGCAGGTTGCGTGCGAGCGTGGCATCACCGGTGGTGATCATCCCGCCCTCGAGGGAGTGCATGTTCTTCGTCGGGTAGAAGCTGAAGCACCCCGCAGCCCCGAACGCGCCGACCGGCGTGCCCTGCCAGGTCGCGGCGTGCGCCTGCGCTGCGTCCTCGACGATCGCCAGGCCGTGCCGCTCGGCGATCGCGGTCAGCGCGGTCATGTCCGCCGGGTGGCCGTAGAGGTGCACCGGCATGATCGCCACGGTCTTCGGACCGATTGCGGCCTCCACGGCGCGCGGGTCGATGCAGAACTGGTCGGGCTCGATGTCGACGAACACCGGGTCCGCGCCCACCAGCCGCACGGCGTTGGCAGTGGCGGCGAACGAGAACGACGGGACGATCACCTCATCGCCCGGCTTCACACCGAGGGCCATCAGCGACAGGTGCAGCGCCGACGTACCGGAGTTGACCGCCACGCAGTGGCGACCCTCGACCAGCGCCGAGAACTCCTCCTCGAAACCGGCGACCTCGGGGCCCTGGACGACCATGCCGCTGCGGAGCACGCGGACCGCGGCTTCGATCTCGTCCTCACCGATCACCGGCCGGGCCGGGGCGATGAATTCCTGGTCAGACAACACGTCTCCTCGGGGCAGCGGGCACAGCGCTCGATGCTACCAAGCAGGCCCTCGTTAACCTTGCGCGCATGAAGGTGATCAGCATCGTCGGAGCGCGCCCGCAGCTGGTGAAACTGGCGGCCGTCGCGGACGCGTTCGCGGGCACGTCGCACCAGCACGTGATCGTGCACACGGGACAGCACTACGACGCACGCCTGTCCGACGTCTTCTTCACCGGACTGGGCATTCCCGACCCCGACATCCACCTCGGCGTGGGCTCCGGCAGCCACGGGGTGCAGACCGGCACCATCCTCAGCGGGCTGGACCCTGTGTTGGACGAGCACCAGCCGGACTGGGTGCTGGTGTACGGCGACACCAACTCCACGCTCGCCGGCGCCCTGTCGGCGGTGAAGATGCACATCCCCGTGGCACACCTCGAGGCCGGGCTGCGCTCGTTCAACCGACGCATGCCCGAGGAGCACAATCGGGTGCTCACCGACCACGCCGCCGACCTGCTGCTTGCCCCGACCGAGGAGGCGATGGGTCACCTCGCGTCGGAGGGGCTCGGCGAGCGTTCCCGCCTGGTCGGCGACGTGATGGTCGACGTCTGCTGGAAGGTCCGCGACGCCGTGCTCAGCGGCGCCCACCCGCGCCCGACGCTGCCCGAGGGCATCGACCCCGACCGGCCCTACCTCGTCGCGACGCTGCACCGCCCGGACAACACCGACGACCCCGACGTGCTGCGCGGGATGGTCTCCGCGCTCGCGGCACTGCCCGTCCAGGTCGCCCTGCTGGCTCACCCGCGGTTGGTGGCGCGGGCCAGCCAGTTCGACATCCCGCTCAACCAGGGCTCGGTCCGCTGCGGGCACCCGCTGCCGTACGCCGACCTGGTCGGTGCCGTGATCGGCTCCGCCGGTGTGGTCACCGACTCCGGCGGGTTGCAGAAGGAGGCCTACCTCCTCGGCCGCCCATGCACGACGCTGCGCCCGGAGACCGAGTGGGTCGAGACGCTGGAGGGCGGCTGGAACGTGCTGGTTCCTCAGCCGTTCGCCATGGACCAGGGCGCATGGGGCGACACCGCGACGCGCCCGGCTCCTGAGGGCGACCGTCCGCCGTACTACGGCGCAGGTGACGCCGGCCGCCGGACCGTCGAGGCGCTGGAGAGCGGACTCAGCGACGGCTGACCTCGGTTGGTAGCGTTGCGAGGTCGTCCACCAGGAGGTTCCCGTCCATGACCGAGGCCGCCGAGTCGCGCCGCACCAGCCGAGGCCGCGTCGTGATGCTCGTCGACAACGGCGTCCGCAACGACTCGCGAGTCCGCAAGCAGGCACAGTCGGCCGCGGAGCTGGGCTGGGACGTCTTCCTGATCGGCAAGGCCACCGGCAAGCGGCCCGAGCGGTTCCGGCTGGGTGAGGCGAAGGTGCGCCTGCTCCCGGTGGAGAACACCCTCGGCAAGCGGCACTACGAGATGACCCGCGGCGGCCTGGTCCGCGGCTCGCTGGCCTACCCGACCCGTCGGCTCGCTGACTACCGCGGGCGCGAGGCGGAGGTCCGCCTGTACGACGCTCGCCTGCGCCGGATGCGCCTGCGCCAGGACGTGGCCGACGGCGGCCTGGGCCCCAGGGTCGGCCTCGCGCTGAACAAGGTGGCCCTCGCCCGCGCACTCGCCGAGTCGCGCTGGGTGGAGAAGCGAGTCGCGGCCACCGAACGGGACGCGACCGCGGCACTCACCGACTCGCCGCTCGGTCGCGCGCGCACCACGGCAGTCGAGAAGCTGATGGGCGAGCGCGCCTGGCGGGTGATGGACCCGCACCTGTGGGACTTCGAGGTTGCCTACCGCGACGTGATCGACAGGCTGCAGCCGGACATCATCCACGCCAACGACGTCGCGATGATCGGCGTCGGTGCGCGAGCGGTGACCCGGGCCCGCGCCGCTGGCCGCGACGTGAAGCTGGTCTACGACGCCCACGAGTACGTCCCCGGCATCAGCCGCCCCGGCGCGCACCCGTGGTGGCAGCCGGCCCAGATCGCCTACGAGCGCGAATACATCCACGACGCCGATGCGGTGATCACGGTCTCCGAGACGCTCGCGGAGATGCTCCAGGAGGAGCACGGGCTCGACGAGCGGCCGGGCGTCGTACTCAACGCCCCGCAGGTGGGCGAGGCGGAGTTCCCCGAGGACGGGCCACGGCTCCGCGAGCTGTGCGGCATCGACGAGACGACGCCGCTGCTGATCTACAGCGGCGGGATGGCTCCGCAGCGCGGCGTGCAGATCATGGTCGAGGCGCTCCCTCAGCTGCCGGGCGTGCACGTCGGCTACATCATCGCCAACCCCGAGAGCCCGTTCGTCAAGGAGCTCATGCAGCACGCAGCGGAGCTCGGGGTGCGTGAGCGCGTGCACCTGCTGCCGTACGTCGCTCCCGAGCACGTCGTGGAGTACGTCTCCGCCGCCGACATCGGGGTGCACCCCACCCACCACCACGTGAACCACGAGATCTCGCTGGCCACGAAGTTCTTCGAGTACTCCCACGCCCGGCTGCCGATCGTGGTCAGCGACGTGAAGACGATGGGCGACATGGTCCGTGCCTCAGGCCAGGGAGAGGTGTTCCGGGCCGAGGACCTCGACGACTACCTGCGCGCGATCCGGGCGGTGCTCACCGACCCGCAGCGCTACCGGGCGGCCTATGACAAGCCCGGCCTGCTCGAGGAGTGGACCTGGCGCAAGCAGGCCGAGGTGCTCGACTCGGTCTACGAGCGGCTCATCCGTCCGTAGGCGGGAGCGGCCAGCCGTCGTAGTCGGCGGCGTAGCGGTTCGCCTCCCGGGCGAACCAGCGGTCGTCGGTCATGTCTGCGATGTAGCGCATCTGCCGCTCGACGATTCCGTGGTACTTCTCGCTCTGCCACTCCGGCTTCTTGCACAGCGGGAGCCGCAGACAGTAGAAGGACGCCTCGCCGTCCTTGCGGAACAGCGGCAGGTGCTCGCGCAGGGTGGTGGCCGCGGCGTCGAACAGCTCGGCAGCCTTCTTCGACCCGGTCAGGTGGTGGTAGTCCCACGCGCCGAACATCGCGAACATGTGCCCGTTGAGCACGACGAGCGGCGGGGTGTCCCCGGCGTACTCCTCGAACCAGAGGTACTTGCGCCGGTCGACGTACACCGACCACGGCTCATCCCGTGGCCCGAGGTCGTCGAGGGTGAGGAAGGTCTTGTCCGCCGCGGTGCGCCACTTCTCCTCGCCGGTGGCCTCGAACAGCCGGACGAACAGCGACAGCGCTTCGCCCTGGGCCATCGCCGACCACCAGGGCGCGTGCACGGTGTGCTTCTTGCGCCCGCCGAGCGGGAAGTCGAACGGGTAGGGGAAGTAGAGCCCGCGGTCGACGACCTCGGCGTGGTCGAGCAGCGCCTGGCCGTTGATGCGGGCGGCCTCGAGTGACTCGGCCGACCCGGTCCGGTTGGCCTCGTCGAGCTTGGCCAGCGCGTACTGCGCGGTCGCGACGGGGTGGAAGTACTGCTTCTCCAAGCGCTCGAAGTAGCGCACTCCGTCCTCATCGACCGGCTGCTCGAGCTGTCCCTCGCTGAGCACGCCGTTGGTGAACGGGCGGCTCCGCACCGGCTTGGGCACCAGCCCGCTGGTGCGCCACTTCCCGCCGTCGGCGACCTCCCCGTAGAACGGCCGCTGGTGCACCATCCGCACGTGCGGGGTCTCGCTGGCGGTGGGCGCAGCGCTCCGTCGCGCGGTGTCGCCGTCGCCGGTGCAGCCGGTCGCGACCAGCCCGAGGGCAGCGACGGACACCAGGAAGGACCGGGGGGACATGCGCGCCATCCTACCGAGGGGCGTACGAGGAGGCTGAACGCGGCGGAGCGTTCAGGCACCCCTAGGCAGGAACAGGGAATCAAAGCGGTGCTTGACGACCTCCCAGTCGAACTCGGCCAGCGCGTGCCCGGACGCCTCGGCCCCAAGCCGGCGCCAGGTGTCCTCGTCGGCGGTGGTGGCGAGGACCCGTTCGGTCGCCTGCTCTGGGGTGTCGACCACCCAGTCGACGGGGAACAGCGTTCGGGCCCCGTGCGGGCGTCCGGCGAAGAACGGCCAGTCGCGTACGACGGGCACCGCACCGCTCGCCGCACCCTCGACGACGGCGGCGTGGAAGCTCTCGCGCACCGAGCTGCTCAGCACCACACCGATATTCTCCAGCACGCCTGGCACGTCGTCGGAGTGGCCGTGCCTCTGTACGGCGCCCTGGCGCTCCAGGTCCTCGAGCACGGGCATCAGCCGGTCGCCGTACTCCTGGGCCGCCGCACCGAAGTCGCGGCGGAAGTCGGCGCCGTACAGGTGCAGCGTGTACCGCTCGTCGCGGGCTCGCAGCGCCCGGATCACGTCAAGCGCCCACAGCGCGTCCTTGGCCACGTGTCCCCAGCCGATCAGGCCGAGGTTGAAGCGGGCCTCGGCGGGCTTGGGGCGCACGAAGCGCTGGAGCTTGAGGGCGTTGGGGATCACGTGCAGCGCAGGTGCGTTGGGGCCTGTGAGCGCCGGGATCACCACGATTGCGAGCTCGCGCAAGTGCTCACTGACGAAGACCACGTCGTCGACGCGGGAGAAGTCGACCAGGTGCGGCCAGACGGTGAACAACTCCTGGCTATGCAGCCGGACCACGACCCGGGTATCCCTCGGGTCGAGCATCGTGACGAACACAGCCTGGTGCAGGCACCACTCGACGAACACTACGTCGGCCCAGTCCAGGTGCGGCTGCACCCGCCGCTCGAGGATGCCGCGCAGCTCGGGCCGGTCGCCGAGGATCTGCGCCGCTGTGCGCGCCAGGTCTCCGGCGAACCGGTTCAGCCGGGGGAAGGCGGCGAGGTCGAGAAAACGCTGCTCGATGGCCGGATCCTGGTCGAGGTACTCCCGGATCTCACCGAGGAAGTTGGCGTTCTTCCGGGTGGTGACCAGCACCCGGGTACGGCGCTCTCCTTCAATCGTTTGGCCGCCCACGCCACTACTCCGGTCGTGCCGTGACGGCAGCCGCGGCGCTCCAAGCCGCCTGACCACCGCACTCGCGTGCCAGTCGGCGAGGTAGCCCTCCGGATCCTCGGCCAGCGGCGAGTTGAGCCCGTCAAAGTGCAGCGCCCGGTCAAAGCACACCGACGTCGCCTCGGCGAACGCCGTCCCAACCTCATCCACATGCCCAACTCGAAAGGTCTCTGCAGCAACGTCCAGGTAGTGACCGTACGCGGGTGGGCCCACGCAGCCTTGCAACCTGTATGGACCCATGACCCTGCTAGTCGCCCTCACCGTACGTGAACGTGGCTACCTCGCCACCAGCTGAGTCACGCAGAGTCAGCACATCGCCTTCATCGTCCAGCACCTCCTGGTCTGCGCACACGAAGACAGCCTCATCCGAACTCTCACCGCAACTGCTGTACACCCGAAGCTCCGCCCCGGGGTCGATCTGACGACCGATGCCCAGGCTGAGCCGATTGCCATCGGCGTCCTCGATGTACCAGCCACCCATGTCAACCCGAATGTCGGCGTTCTGCTCGATCACCACGTACTCCCCAGCGCCATCCGCCAGGTCATCACCCTCAGGCGCCGGCTCCACCTGGGACAGGTACGCCGTCGCATATGCCTCTGCCTCCGTCCCGGACAACGAGAGTTCGTCGGACAGGTCGTCGGAGCATCCCGCTGCCAGGCCGGCCAGAACAAGAGACACCGTCGCTGCTGTTCGCACATACATGACCACGAGTCTCCCATCTCGCTCCGACGGTCCGCTCATTGCGTCCGGGCACAGAAAACGCCGAGTGGCCGGCCCCCGAAGGGACCGGCCACTCGCCATGCAATCAGACCTCGGCTAGCTCCGAGAGCCGATATTCGCGTTGCTAACTCACGACACCGTGAGCGTGTCAGGCGTGGCGCCCTGACCGTCCGTGTCCAGCAGGGTGGCAAGGATGTCGAGGGTGTCGCCCGTGCCGAGAGCCCCATCGAAGGTGAATGTCACGGTGCGGCCATCGGCCCCGAGCACTGCACTCACGAGGTTCTGAGCACCCGTCAGGTCAGCAGAGGTAAAGGTGTAGTTACCCTCGTTCTCTGCGCTGACCTGGATCAGGTCCTCGTTGAACGTAACAGTCGCGGTGGTCTTGCCTGCGGCTGCCTCGAACGTGTTGCTGAGGACCTCAACGCCATTGTTGTCCAGCGCCGTGTCACCGGCGAACGCGAGGGCCTTGTTGCCCTCGTCGGCGTCACGAATGCCCTGGATGTCGTGGATCGTCGCCGTGTAGGCGGTCGCCGCAGGCGTGCCACCCAGGGTGACAGTCAGGACGTCACCAGCTGCGTTCAGCGCGAACGTGGCGTTGACACCATTCTCGAAGACCGGACCAGAAGCGTTGGTCAACTGGATGGCCGCGTCAGAGGCGACCGTCACCGGCTCAGAGAGGTGGAACTTCCACACGTCACCGTTGGACGTTGCGTTGTCGCTGTCGTCATCGACGTCAACGAGCGCACCGTTTGCGTTCACCGCGGGAGCGGCGTCCACCGGCGTGGCGGCGGCGACCGACGGGTCGTTGGTGGAACGCGCCCCGGACGTGCTGCCCTCAGCGCCCACAATGTAGGTCGTGCCAGCTGCGTTGTTGATAGTCGTCGACGTGCCGGTCAGGTTCTCCTTCACGGCGGTGTCGCCTGCGCCGAAACCGTCAGCGGCAGAACCGGTGTAGACGTTGTAGATGGCGTCGGGCTGAGTGGACGCGGTCCAGGTCAGCGTGGCGTCATCCGCAGTACCGTCTGCATCGAGGTCACTCATCGTCACCTTGAGCCCGGTGGGAGCAGCGACCGTGTCCGTCTGGACGTTGAAGATCGACGTGTCGGCGACATCAGGGTCGTAGCTGCTGGTGGCGCCGTCGATGACGTCATCCTTGGTCAGAAGACCCTCGAACTGCGACATGCTGATCGCGACGCCGTTAAGACGGAAGACGTCGTTGTTGTCGTAGTTGTAGGTCTCGTCGGCCGCGGTGTCGTTGCCCAGGAAGTAGTCCGCCTCGCGGTTCACAAGAGACACGGTGACGTCGCCGGTCGGAGCTCCGGCCCCAGCCTCAGCCGAGATCCAGTTCTTCTGGCCAGCGATGGCGAACTTCTCCGACGGGGTGCCGTCGGCGTTCAGGTCGAGCGCCCGGTCACCGGTGGCCTCGGCGTCCTGCCAAACGACGGGGATCACCTGGTCCACAGCCTGCGAGTCGACCGTGAAAGTGATCGTCCCGTCAGACTGTGCCGTGGCGGTCTGCTGGTCAGAACCATCGGTGAGAGCACCGTTGACGACCTCGATGCGAGCGTCAGTCTGTCCGACCTTGGTCGCGTCAGAGAACTTGACGGTGCCGGCCGTGTTGGACACGGTCTCCGCCGGGGCGAGCGCGACGTTGTAGGTCTTCCCAGCCTCGAGACCAGAGACCGAGTATGCGCGGCGACCGGTGTTGTCGATGGCGCTGCTGGACACCTGGTTGGTGGCAGCCTCAGCCGGGGTCGCGGTGTAGGACTGGTTCGTGGTGGTCGCCTGAGCAGCGTCCTCGAGCTCGTTCTCAAGAGCCTGGGAGATCGCCAGGTTGCCACCGAAGATGAGGCCCTCGGTCAGCGTGTTCGCGTTTTCCTCCAGGTAGTCCGCGGCACCACCGGCGATGTTCTCGTTCTCGGTGATGAGCAGCGGACGGACCTGCTGACCGGTGAGCGGGCCACCGGCGAGGGCGTCAGCACCGTCACCGAACGAGCGGCCCGAGGCCACGTTGGCGGCAGTGTCCACGAAGCCGAAGTTCTCGACTGCGTAGTCGGCGATCTGCTTCGCGGTCAGCGAGCGGCTGCGACCCTCGAGACGGGTGACGAAGTCGATCCCGTTGCCCTCGAGCTCGTCGACGACGCTCTGCGGGACGGCGTTCTCGCCACCGAGCACGATGGCCTTGTTGACGCCGGCGCCCTTGAGAGCCTCGATGACCTGGTCGGGCATGTCAGCGCCGCTGCTGAGGCCGATCGGCATGCCCTCGTGGAAGGCAACCGGACCGCCGGCGAGCGCGTCGGGGAACGCAAGGCCGGTGGCGATCAGCGCGGTGTCGGACGTCTCGTCGTCCGAGCCCTCGCCGATGATGTCAGCGTTGGTGTCGAAGCGGTTCTGGCCGGAGAGGCGGCTGACGTTGTAGTCCTCCGCGAGAGCGTCCTCCTGCGCAGCGCTGACGGCGAGCTCGCCACCAACGATGATCACGTTCTCGACACCAGCCGCAGCGAGACGGTCCTTGACCGACTGCGGGGTCTCGTCAAGCGTGGTCAGCAGGACGGGAGCGTCCTTCAGGCCAGCCAGGTAGTTGGCGGACAGGGCGTCCGGGTAGTGGCCCGGCTCGCCGCTGGCGAGGATGGCGGTGGTCGCGGCACCAAACTGACCGGCGATGTCCGCCGAGGTCTCGTACCGGTCGTCACCCGCGACACGGGTGAAGTCGAAGTCCGCGTCAGCGTTGGCAACGCCAGCACCCGCGAAGATCGCACCCATCACGAGGGAGGTCGTCGCGAGGGCAGCGAGCCCAGAGCGACGCAACCCGATGGTTGACTTACTCAAGATCTCCTCCATAGAGACTCTTAGTGAACAGTGGGGAATCGTCCCCCGGTGAACGACTGCGACCCCACGGATCTCAGCCTCCCGGCACACCCTACAGGCGGCGAGCCTGGACGTTACTAGTACGCCGTGCTTCCCACAAACACATTGGCGCACTGCTGGGTTCACACCCTTCCTGCATATGGGAGGGTCCTGTAGAACCCACAGAAAGCGGATTTCCCCCGCTTCCCGACGGCAACACTAACCGACGACCCCCTTCCTGTCAGTTCCACCACAGGATTTGACATGCGTCACATTTCGGTGTCGGCGGCACGGCGTGTCGCCGCGGCATGCTCTACCCCAACGCTCGTACGCACAAACGGGTCAAATCAGACCTTTGTCACTCAGGTAGCTCTCGGCCACATCCGACGCCAGCTGGCGCTCCGCGTCGACCTGCGCGTTGAGCCGCATCAGGTCCTCGGTGGTGAGTACGTCGGACAGCGCGTTGAGCGCGTCCGCGACCTCCGGGTGCTCGTCGAGGAAGGACGAACTCACCACAGGCACAAGGTTCTCGGCGTTCTGCCAGTCCAGGTCGTCCTCGAGTACGACGAGCTCCAGCTGCTCGATCTGGCCGTCGCTGGTGCCGACCTGGCCGAGGTCGACCTCGCCCTTGGTCAGCGCATCCTTGGTGGCCGGCGTACCGAAGCCCAGCGGCTCGAACTTGTCGATCTTGATGCCGTAGACCTCCTTGAGGCCGCCCTGACAGTCCGGGCGCTCAGGGCAGTCGGGCGCCGCAGCGAGTGCGATGGGTTGTTGCATTTCCCCAAGGTCGCTCAACGTTTCCAGATTGTTGTCTTCGGCGAACTGCTTCGTCACCGCGAACGCGTTCGCGTCCTCAGCCTCGGCCGGCTCGAGCGGGGTGATCTCGTGGTGCGCCGCGAGCTCGCGGAGGCGACCCATCGTCTCCTCCAGGTCCGGCGATGCCACCGGGGCCGCGTCGGCGCCATTCATGTCCCGGTTGAGGAACTCCGTCATCGAGGAGACGTACTCCGGGGCGACGTGGACGTCACCGCTGGCGAGCTGGCCGGCGTAGATCGCCCGGTCGCCGACTCCCTTGAGGGTCGGCTGGAAGCCTTCCTTCTCCAGGAGGGCGGCGTACATCTCCGCCATGATCGACATCTCTGTGTAGTCCTGGTAGGCGATCACGACCTCGCCCTTGGCTGCGCTCTCGCCGCTGTTGCCGTCGCCCCCGTCGAGAGCGTCGGTGCCGCCGTTGCCACAGGCCGCCAGGAGCACCAGGGGTGCGGCGAGTGCGACCGCCAGCGATCGACGTACCCGGGTCTTCCTCGGAAGTGATGCGGAAGCCATCTGCGCTCCCCCTTCTGTGTCCCGCGGCTCTCGCCGCGCGTGTCCGGTGGGCGCTGTGGTGCACCCGCGCTGCTCACTTTAGTCACGGGGTCTCGTGGCGGCGCGAGGGATTGCCGGCTGGCCTAGATGCGTTCGATGCGGCGTCCGGCGACGCGCGCAGGGCCACCGGTTGGCAACTGAGCTTTGGCGGCGACGGGCCCGCTCGGCCGACGGAGGCGCGGCCTGGTCGGACCCGGCGGCCCGGCCTTGTCGCTCACCTCGCTAGGCCGGCCGAGCCAGGTTTCGTCCACAGGCGAGAGGGGCTCGACGTTCTCCACACGTTCGCACATTTGTTCGAGAATGACGTCGGGTGGGCCTAGCGTGGAGACATGAGCCAGACAGCCTTCGCCCCCGGATCCGCGGCAGCAGCCGCGGACGGTGGCTGGGGTGTGCCCGGTGTCGGCGTCGTCTCGGAGTCGTCCTCGGGCCAGGGTTGCGGCGGCTCTGGTTCCGGATCGGGTGAGCCGCCGAGCGGGCACCCGGTGTGCGCTGCGGTGCTGACCTGCCTAGAGACTCTCGACAGTGTGCGCGAGGCGGGCGTCTCAACGCTGCGGCCGGCCGAGATCCGGCTGATGCTGCTCGCGGTCGTCCAGCTGATCGCTGGGTTGTTCGCCTTGAAGATGCGGCTCCTGGTCGCCGGCCAGGTCCAGCGGATCGAGGACCTCACCGGCGCCACCTCGACGGTCGCGTTCGTATCGCACCTGACGCAGACCCGCCGGGCCACCGCCTCGATGGAGATGCGGTTGGCCAGGGATCTGGACCGTCGCTACCGGCTGCTCGCCGATGCGTTGGCGCGAGGCCTGATGAGCCCCGAGCACGTGGCGGTTGCGGTCCGTGCGCTGCGCAAGCTGCCCCGCGATCTCGATCCCGAGAAGCTCGAGGCGTGTCAGCGCGTCCTGATCGACGCAGCGCAAGAGATGGATCCCGCCCAGCTGCGCGCCGTCGGCCGCAAGTTGTGGGAGGTCATCGACCCCGACGGCGCCGACGCCAAGGTGGGCAAGGACCTCGAGGACGAGGAGGAGCTTGCGCGGGCGAAGGCGTTCTTCCAGTCCTGGCGCAACGGCGACGGCACCACCGGCTTCCGCGGCAAGCTGCCCGACGTCCAGGCCGACATGCTGATCAAGGCCCTCCAGGCGTTCGCAGCTCCTCGCCGGCGGTCCAACCCGAACATTCCCACCTCGCAGCCCGACGACGTGCGTCCCGAGGACGCAGACCTGGACTCAGGTCCTGGAGACGCCGGCGCGGATTCCGCTCCCGGCGGCAGCTGCGAGCGCTCTGGCCCCGAGGACGGCTGTGGGGACTCCGGTGCCGCGGGCACCGATGCCGAGGGGGATGAGCCGGCCGAGTCCATCGAGGACGTCCTCGCCGACGAGTCACCGGAGGAGCAGGAGACCGGCCGCACGATCCCCTACCCGGTGCGGCTCGGACACGCGCTGATGGACCTGCTCGAGCGGCTGCCCTCGAAGTTCCTGCCGTCCTCCGGCGGTGTCTCCGCGACGGTGATGGTGACGATGACCCTGGCCGAGCTCGAAGGCCGCAATGGCGTCGCGATGCTCGACACCGGCACCCCGATCTCCGCCAGCCAGGCACGCCGCTTCGCCTGCGAGGCCAAGCTCATCCCGGTCGTACTGAACGGTGAAGGCGTTCCTCTCGACCTCGGCCGCTCCCAGCGCATCTACAACGAGTATCAGCGCCAGGCCATGGCGGTCCGCGACAAGAAGTGCCTGATCGAAGGCTGCGACCGGCCTGCCGCCTGGTGCCACGCTCACCACTTCGAGGAGTGGGAGAAGGGCGGGCCCACTGACCTCGCTTCCGGGGGACTCGTCTGCCCCTACCACCACAGCCTGCTGCACAGCCCGAAGTGGCGGGTCGAATGGGCGAACGGCAAACCCCGACTACGCCGGATCTACACCGCCTGACCCTGCCTTCGCTGAGAGCTCCGGACGTGCTGTTGCGCGCCCGGAGCTTGCCGTTGCCCGCTGGGCACGGCCGACCGGATCGAGAGTCCGCTGGGCCAGGAACATCAACCCCTCCAGGACCAGCGCGATCACCGCGACCACCAGCGCACCGGCGACCACCTCGGGCACGTCCTGGCGCCGGAAGCCCAGCGTGATGATCCGGCCGAGGCCCGGCCCCGCGACCAACGCCGCGATCGTCGCGGTCGCCCACACCTGCACCACCGCGAGCCGGATGCCGGTGACGATCAGCGGCAGCGCCAGCGGCAGCTCGACCCGCCGCAGCAGCTGGTTACCGCGCATGCCCATCCCGCGCGCCGCCTCGACCGTGTCCCGGTCCACCTCGCGCATCCCGACGTAGGCGTTGGTGATGATCGGCGGCAGGGCGAACAGCACCAGCGCGATCAGGGTCGCCAGGCCCGCCCGGCCGTACGGACCCAGGTCGTCACTGCCGACGGGCCCCAGCGCCAGCAGCAGGAGCACCGCGAACGTCGGCACCGCTCTGCCCACGTTGGAGATGTTCACCGCCAGCACACCGCCGCGGCCGATGTGGCCGAGCCAGACCGCGAGCGGCAGGCCGAGGAGTACGGCGGCCAGGGTGGCCGTGCCGGTCAGCAGCAGGTGCTCGACGAGCCGGTTGACCAAGCCCTCCTCGCCACGCCAGTTGGCCGGGTCCTGGAACCACGCGAGGACACCACGCAGGACCTCGATCACGCCGCCCTCCTCGTCCACGGGGTCAGCACCCGTTGCGCTCCGACGAGGAGCAGGTCGAAGGCGACCGCGAGAGCCACGCACAGCACGCTGGCGGTCAGCACCTGCGGACGGAACTGGGTCTGCACCGCCTGCAGCAGGAGGTTGCCGAGGCCGCCGTAGTTCACGATCGCCCCGACCGTGGTCAGCGCGACGGTCGACACGGTCGCGACACGCAGCCCGGCCATGACGCTGGGGAGCGCGAGCGGTAGCTCGACGGTGAGGAGGAGCCGCCCACCGCCGTACCCCATCCCCCGGGCCGCCTCGATCACGTCGGGCGGCACGGAGCGTAGGCCCTCGATGATGTTGCGGACCAGGATCGTCAGGGAGTACAGGACGAGCCCGGTGACCACCGTCGTCGGTGTCAGCCCGGTGATCGGCAGCAGCAGCGCGAACAGCGCCAGCGACGGGATCGTGTAGAGCGCGGTGGTCGTGCCGACGACCAGCCACTCGAGTCTTCGGTACCGTCGGGCGAGCAACGCCAGCGGAAGCGCGACGAGCAGCCCGATCAGGACGGAGACCACCGTGAGCCACACGTGCTGCACCAGCGCGTCGGTGAGCTGCTCGGCGCGACTGTCGAGGTACGCCGGACAGATCCACTCGTTGCGCACCAGGCAGTTGTCGGGCGTCTCCTGCGACAGGACCATCCGTGCAAGGTAGCGAAGATGTGATGATCCGGCTCGACGGCGTGGGCAAGACGTACGCCGACGAGACCGTCGCGGTGCACGACCTGTCGCTGTCGGTGCCACGTGGCGCGCTCGTGTGTCTGGTCGGCCCGTCCGGGTGCGGGAAGTCCACCACGCTGAAGATGGTGAACCGGCTGATCGAGCCGACCACCGGCACGATTACCGTTGACGGGGTCGACGTCCGATCGTCGGACCCGGTGGAGCTGCGCCGGCACATCGGGTACGTCATCCAGCAGGTCGGCCTCTTCCCCCACCAGACCATCCGCACCAACGTCGCGACCGTCCCGTCGCTGCTGGGCTGGCCGCGCGCTCGGTCCGCGGAGCGGGCCGACGAGCTGCTGGAGTTGGTCGGGCTGGACCCTTCGGTGTACGGCGGTCGCTACCCGCATGCGCTCTCCGGCGGAGAACGCCAACGTGTCGGGGTGGCCCGTGCGCTCGCGGCCGACCCGCCGGTGCTGTTGATGGACGAGCCGTTCGGCGCCGTCGACCCGATCAACCGCGGGATGCTGCAGGAGGAGTTCCACCGGCTCCAGCGGTCGCTCGGCAAGACCGTGATGCTGGTGACCCACGACATCGACGAGGCCGTCCGGCTCGGGGACCTGGTGGCGGTGTTCGCACCGGGCGGGCGGCTGGTGCAGTACGCCACGCCGGCCGAGCTTCTCGGCCGGCCGGCCGACGACTTCGTCGCCGAGTTCGTCGGGGCCTCGCGGGGGCTGCGGCGGCTGGCTGTCACGCCGATCCGGGTGGAGGACCTCGTCTCGCCGGTCGAGGCCGGACCGGTGGTGGAGCCCGGACCGGTGGTCGAGCCCGTCGAGACCCCGGGTCGCGGGGTCTCGACAAGCTCGACCAGCGCGAGCTCGACCAGCGGAGGGGTCTCGACAAGCTCGACCAACGGAGAAGTGGAGGTGTCGGCGTCGCTGGAGGACGCGCTGGCGGTGATGATGCGCCAAGACGAGCCGGTGGTACGCGTGGTGCAGGACGGCGAGGTGCTCGGCGTACTCACCCCTGAGGCGATCCACGCGGCCCTGCGACGCTCGGTGACCGAGGACGAGCAGGCCGCGGGCTGACCGGCGGGCTCAGGGCCGCAGGTAGATCCGCTGCTTGTGCAGCACGGCGGTCACCACGACCCACAGCAGCAGCATCGTGAGCATGAAGCTCAGCTCGGCGTTGCCGATGACGTCGACGCGGTCGGCCAGCGCCTGGCTCCACGTCGTCTCGCCGCCGTTGTCGTCGAGCACGTGGAGGACGAGGTGGCTGCCGAAGTACACCAGCAGGCTGTTGCGGCCGAGCGCGACGAGCGGCCAGCTCAGCCAGCCGCGGGTGCGCTTCCACACGCGGGGTGCGCGCAGGTCCATCGCGGCGATGCCGGCGGCGAACACCGCGACCCCGAGCGCTGCGACGCCGAGCGCGAACGGTGTGGTCCACAGCCGCTTCATCGCCGGGACGTACGCCTCCGCCGCCCACGCCGCTCCGGCGACGAGCACGGCCCAGCCGAGGATCCACGCCGGCGCCCGCCACGAGCCGCGGTTGGCGAGCGCGAGGTGCCCGGCCGTCGTACCGACCATCGCCGTCACCAGCGCGCCCATCGTCGCGACCAGCCCCTCGGGGTCGTGGCCGAGCTCCCCGAACGCGTAGACGTGGTCGGTGCCCAGCAGTGCGAAGTCGATCGTGCGGGAGGGGTTGCACTCGGGGGTGAGTACGGCGGTCGCGCAGCCGGCCTGCCAGGAGGCGAAGAACGCCGTCATCGCGCCGGCCACGATGAGCGTGGCGATCGCCCAGTGCAGGGGGCGTCGGAGCACGAGATGGAGCACGCCGACGACGAGCACAAGCACGGCGTACACCTGAAGCGGGCCGGTGAACCGCAACGTGTCGAGGTCGGTGGAGCCGGTCATCACCGCGGTGTAGGCCAGGCCGATCAGCAGCAACAGGACGCTGCGGCGGAGCATCCGGCGCCAGCCGATCGTGTTGCGGTGCGCGAACGCCAGACCCACGCCGGAGAACGTCACGAACACCGGGAAGATCAGGTCGACCGCGGTGACCCCGATCCACTGCGCGTGCACCAACTGCTCGGGCCGGGGCGAGAACATCGAGATGACCAGGATGTTGACGACCAGCAGGATCCCGCGGACGGTGTCCAGCGAGCCGACGCGGCGGTGGGCCTGCTTCACCGGCGCCTTCTCGGCGACTGGCGTGTCTTCTGTGATGGTGCTCCCCCGACTCATGCCCGGGAGAGTACCTGCATCAGCTCCAGTTGATCGTCAGCACCGTGGGCGCGCTGTGCACCTGCACGTTGGCGCGGTTGAGTGCCGCCATCCGCACGGTGAGCGGGATCTGACGCGGAGCCCGCGCGAGCCGCTTGGGGTTGCGCGCCTTCACGCAGACCTGGCCGAACTGCGGGCCGAAGTCGGAGCTCAGCTGGCTCACCCGGACGATGAAGTGCCGGCGTACGGCGGGCGGGGCCGAGACCAGCTGGAGCTCGCCGCTGCCTGCGTGCACCGCCCGGGAGCGGACGTTCGGCGCGATGCACACTGACCCGCCGGCGCGCAGGCGCGCACTGCTCGCCCGCGCGCTCTTCTTGACCACCTTGACCATCCACTTGGTCGGCAGGGCGAAGCGGGTGGTGGTCCGGACACCCTCGAAGCGCTCGAAGTCGACGACACCCTCCGGGGTGGGCGGGGCGTACACCGGATTGCCGTTGTCGTCCTCGACCCAGCCGTCGATCACGAAGTCGACCTCGAACCAGTCCTTGGTCCAGTAGTCCTTCGGCGGCATCGGCGCGTCGTCCCGGCTGCGCTCGAGGAAGGCGCCCACCCAGAGGCCGGACGGCGGCTCGTCGACCCGGAAGTACTTCTGCATCGTCTCGTTCAGGGTCGCCTCGACGCGCGTCGCCGACCCGTTCCTGAGCTTCGTCGGGACGAAGAACGATCCTTGACGCTGGTACTGCATCCAGCTGTCGCCGTACTTCGCCTCGTGGGTGAGCTCGCCGGTGTCCCACTGGCTCAGCACGTCGTACCGGCTGACCAGGTCCACGCCGGTCACCTGCGGGATCTCGGCGGACTGGGGCGCCGGGACTGCGGTGCGAGCGCTGGCGGCGGGCGCTGCGGCGAGGCCGAGGGTGAGTACGAGGGCGGTCGAGACGAGCAGGCGGTTCTTCACGGTTCCTCCGGTGTGGGTGCGGGGAAACCGTAGGCGGCAGGGCGGGACGCCCGCAGACAAATCGGACATCTGGTACGGGTGCTCGGCCTGGAATGGGCAGAAACGGCAATCCCGCTCGTGGAATGGGCACGAACGACAGCTCCAGAGCGAAATCTGTGTCGTTCGTGCCCAATTCTCGGAGGCTGGTGTCGTTCGTGCCCACTTCGCGGGCCTGGTCGGGCCCGGCGGTCCTAGTCCAGGCCGGGGACGTCGCGGGCGCCGTAGCTGAAGATCAGGCCGGCGGAGACACAGCCCACCACGGCGACCAGCCAGCGGCCGGGGAAGTCCTGGGTGACCATCCAGACCAGCCCCATCGTCGCGAGCATCCCGCCGGCCGCTGTGTAGAGGGCCCAGGCGAGGTGCTGCAGGACGTACCCGACCAGCCTCGGAAGCTCGGTGTCGGTCGTGCTGGGTGCTGGCATGTCGTCACCTTCCGTCTCAGGAGGTTCCTCCCCCGTGCGGGGGTCAACCTACCGTCGCGGGGTGGGTCCGGAGGTTTCGAGACGCTCGCAAGCTCGCTCCTCAACCACCGGGGCGTCCTCAACCACCGGGCCTCTCAACCACCGGCGGGGGTGGCGCGCATGAGGATGACGTCGCCGTGGGTGCCGTAGCGCAGCTTCTTCTCCGCGTACGGCGTGCCGTCGAAGGTGATCAGGAACCGGCCACCGCCGAAGGAGGCGGGCAGGTCGAACACCATCGGGTGCGGGATGTTGCTGCCGTACGGCGCATCCAGCCGGCCCACCTCCTTCATCCCGAGGTCGTAGGCGCGGTAGCAGCGCTCGTGGCCGTCGCTGGCGAGCATCAGCCAACCCGTGCCGGGACCGGACGGCTCAGCAAGGATCGGGCCCTCGGTCTGGTGGAGCGAGTCGTCCTGGCCGACCCGCTCCAGGCCCTCGGTCCAGTGCGCGGCGCCGGCCGGGCCGACCGCGAGGCCGGGGTGGAAGTCGCTGGGCTGGTGGCCGACGCTCTCGACGTAGGAGACGTACCAACGACCGTCGATGCGCGTCATCCCCGGGTCGTAGTGCCCGTTGCGGGTCGGGATCGGCGCGACCTCGGTCTTCAACACGTGCACGCCGTGGAGTAGGTCGTCGGCGCTGTCGGTGTGCCGCACGACGATCCGGCTCTGCGGGGTGAAGTCGCCCCACGAGCTCACCGCGACGAGCCACCGGTCACTGTCCCGGACCAGCTGGCCGGCGTGGTCGCCGAGCAGCAGCCCGTCGCGGTGGGAGAACAGGTGCCCGGTCTGCTCGAGCTCGAGCCGCCCCTCGGCCAAGGCGCCCGCGTCGAGGGAGAACACGCCCCAGTGCGCCTGCTGGAAGAACCCGAGGCCGGAGCAGGTGGCGGTGAGGAACAGCCTGCCGTCGGAGACGTACGGCGACCCGTCGGCGTGCTGCACCAGGTGCAGGTCGCGCATCCCGGCCATCCCGAACAGCCCGGCTCGCGCGGTCGCCAGGTCCGTCGTACCGCCGCGGGAGCCCCACGCCGCGGTGAACCGGGCCAGCGTCGCGGGGTCGCGGAAGTCGATGCGCGGGCGCACCCGGTCGCGGTCGATGAACGCCGGGCGCCAGCCGTTGCCGAAGTCCATCAGCACGGTGGGCCGGTTCTCCAGCAGCACCAGCGCCATTCGCTGCGGGTGGTGGCGCAGGTGCCGGTGCCGCAGCACGGTGGTGGTGCCCGCGACGCTCAGCTCGAGGCCGGCCTCGTTGGTGCTCGGGTCGTGGAAGCCGAGCAGGTGGTCACCGTTGGCGGCGGCGAGCCCGGCGACCGTCGTACCGGGCCCGGAGCCGAGCGCCACCTCGACGGTGACGAACGGAGCCGGCGGGGAGTACACGCTACGGACCAGGCCGTCCACGCTGCCGGGCCGCTCGTCGACGGCGACGAAGCCCCGCGAGAGCGGTTCGAACAGCCGGGTCCGGTCGACGACCTCGAACCGCGGACCCACCGTGGCGGGCCGGCGTCGCAGGAGCCTCACTCGACCGGGACGTCCTTGTGCCAGGACTGGGTGACGTACTTGGTCTTCCAGCCCATGGAGAGGTACAGCGCGTCCGCCCGCGTCGGGGAGTCGGCGTCGACCTCGAGGCCCACGCGGTCGCGCCCGCGGGAGGCGGCGTCGGCGATGATCATGTTGAGCAGCGCCTTGGCGACCCCGCGACCGCGAGCGTTCTCGAGCACGCCGATGTAGGACACGTAGGAGCCGTCGGGCTGGGGCTCGCCCTGGTCGTTCAGGCCGCCCTCGATCATCGTGCCGACCAGCGCGCCGGCCGGCTGCGGCTCCTCGCCGTCGTCGACGATCTCGGCGATCCACCAGTGGTCCCAGCGGTGGCCGGGGTCCTCGCGCAGCCGGAAGATGAACTCGTCGAAGGACTCCTCCGCCGAGTTGAAGTGGTCGGCGAACGCCGCCTCGAGAATGTCGTGCACGGTGCGCAGGTCGTCCTCGTCGGGCATGCCGCCGCCCTGGCGCATCACCGGGCGGATGATCACGCCGCGGTCCGGCTCGGGCGCGAGGTCCTCGTCACCGGGCTCGACGGGCCGGTTCATCTGCCACCAGCTGCGGACCTGCTCGTAGCCGGCCTGCTCCAGCCACCGATGCTGCCGCGGGTCGTCGGCGAACGCGCCGGAGTCGATCTGCTGTACGTCGAGCCCGCGGCCGCGGCCGATCTTGCGGGCGGCCCAGTCGGCCCACTCGAACAGCTTCATGGCCACCATGTCGGCGGTCTGGTCGTCGAGGTCGCGCTCGACCATGACCTGCATCAGCATCCGGCCGCTGGCGCGGTCGTGGGCGGTGGCCCAGCCGCGGATCTTGCCCTCAGGGTCGCGGAGCACGACGTTCTCGCGGACGATCTGCCCCTTGGCGCCGACCTCGACGAGGACGTCGTCCTTGGTGGATCCGGGCCAGCCGCGGCCGACCTCTTCGTGCCTTCGTAACAGGGCGGTGAGCTCGGCCGCGTCGTCCTCGTCGGGGACCGCCGCAGACCAGCCGTCAGGCAGGTCGAGCTCGGGAAGGTTTGCGTCTTTTCGGTCTTCGCCGGTTGAGATCACCGAGGCATTGTCTCAAAAGGGGAGACAACCGGGCCGACCCGGGGGCTTCGGCGGTGGTTGAGGAGGGAGCGCAGCGACCGTCTCGAAACCACCAGGGATGACGCGGCGGGTCCGGCGGTCTCGAGACGGGCTCTTTCCTCGCCCTCCTTAACCACCGGGTGGGTCAGGCGTGCTTGCGGTCCTCGGCGTCGGAGGCGCTGGCGCTCTGCACCTTCTCCTCCCACGCGAGCAGGTCGACGACCGTCTCGGCGTCGAGGGCGCCGTCCCAGCCCTCCCAGGTCGCGAGCTCGTCGGCCTGCTCGGCCTTGCGGATCTCGAGCTGCTCCTGGAGCTCGGCGACGAGCTCCTGGGCCTCGTTGGCCCGGCGCGCCTCGCGCTTGACCCGGGTCTCCGCCTCGATCGCGCGGGCCTCGGCGAGCACGATCGTGCCCTCGAGCTCCTTGATGGACCGGTCGCGCGCGGCGAGGCTGTCGGTCATCACGGAGGTGAACTCGGCGTGCTCGGCGGCGCGCTCGTTGAACATCTTGCGGTACGCCTGGGCCTGCGCGGCACGGTCGGCGGCGGCCTCCTGGCGGCTCTGCAGCAGCTCGGAGTACACGATCCGCGACGCCAGCGCGCCGCAGACCAGCGCGAACACCGACGAGAACGACAGCCACAGCGGCGACTGCGTGGGCAGGGCGAGGATCACGACGAGGGTGGCGGACGCGAGGAGACCGACGGCAACGGTCACGCGAACACTTCGTTGACGGCGGCGAGCGGGAGTACGAACGGGGGAAGGAGCGCTCATGGCTCTCAGGGTAGGTCCGAGTCCTCCCCACCGCGGACGCGACACGCGCGCTCCAGCAGCAACGATCCTGCGACGATCAGCACACCCGCGGCCCCGGCCACCAGCGACTGGATCATCCGCTGCTGGGCGAGCGCGGCCTCGCTGACCCGCCACCAGCTGAGCGCGTAGCCGAAGTACCCTCCGGCGACCACCGAGCCGGCCAGCGCGCTGGCCTTGGCGAGCACGAGCCGGTTGACCGCCTTGTACGCCTCCAGCCGGATGCCCCGGCGGTGCAGGTCACGGTACGTCGACCACGCGACCATGCCCATGATCAGCGCGACGAGCAACAGCGCGAGCACCGGCGTCCACCCCACCGTGGGAGCCGAGCCGTTGACCCGGATGCTCACCGGCCGGAGCAGCCAGCCCAGCACGAAGCCGACGAGCGCCGAGCCCACGACAGCACCCACGCTCGTCGTACGGACGTGGCCAGTGGGGGGCTCGGGCGGCTCGGGACCTTCGGGCTCCGGCGGCAGCTCGCGACTCACAGAAGGGCTCAGAGCTCGAGGACGAGGTCCTCGCGCTTGGTGACCGCCTGGTCGCCTACCTGCTCGAGCAGGGTCTTGACGGCGCCGTGGTCGGGCAGCTCGGCGTCGGGCTCGACGTCGTGCCACGGTGCGAGCACGAACGCGCGCTCGTGGGCCTGCGGGTGCGGGAGGACCAGGTCGGGGTCGTTCGCCCGACGGTCACCGACGACGACCAGGTCGACGTCGAGGGTGCGCGCCTCGCCCTTGATGCCGGTGCGCTCGCGGCCGAAGGCATCCTCGATCGCCTGGCAGCGCTCGAGCAGCGTCCGCGCCGAGAGCGTGGTGTCGATCAGGATCACCGCGTTGAGGAAGTTCTTGGAGCCCTCGGGGGCACCGACCGGCTCGGTCTCGTACACCGGGGACACCGAGGTCAGCCACACCTCGGGGGTGTCGGCGAGGGAGTTGACCGCGCCCTGCAGGCTCCCGAAGCGGTCCCCCAGGTTGGACCCGATCGCCAGCACGCAGCGACGGATGGGGTGCATCTCGCCGGTGAGGGTGTCGGTGTCCACGATGTTCGGGTTCGGCGTCTCAGTCACGATCGGCTCCGATGGATAGTGAGGGCCACGTCCGAGAACGTCGCCTCGATGGGGGCGTCAGGCTTGTGCACGGTGACTTCCGTCCACTGCACCCGGCTGTCGGTCAGGCACACATCGGCGATGCGTTGCGCCAGGGTCTCGATGAGGTCAACGGGATCGGTCTCCACTGCCCTCTTGACCGCCGCCACGAGGTTTCCGTAGTCGACGGTGTCCTGCAAGTCGTCGCTGGCCGCCGCGGGACGCGTGTCCATCCCGAGCACCAGGTCGACCTTGAAGAGCTGCCCCTCACGGCGCTCGAAGTCGAACACACCGTGATGACCGAAGGCCTCGACCCCGTGCACCGCCAGCCGGTCAGTGCCCGTTACGGGGCCAAGGTCACTGCTCATCATGCTCCGACGAGATTACCGGGGAGGAGTGATGGATCCACAACCGCCAGGTGTCCCCTGTGCGAACGAACACATTGGTCGCCACCGCCCGGGCCCCCGCGAACGCGTCGTCGGCGGTGCTCTCGTCGGCGGTCAGGACGTTCTCGGTGCAGGTCACCGAGGCCACGTCGGCGTGCACGTTGACCTCGACGTCGGTGAGGAAGAACTGGATGTACGGCGTGTTCGCCATGATCAGCGCCCACGAACGGGTGATCGTCGACGACCCGCGCAGCGGCGTCGTGCCCGGGTGGATGCACACCGTGTCCGGCGCGTCGAGCCAGATCTCGGTCATCGCATCCAGGTCGCCGCGTTCGAACGCCGCGTAGAAGTCGGCGTTGAGCTCCTCGACTGCCGCCCTGTCGCGCTGCAGCTGGTCGGTGCGGTCGGTCATCGTGTCTCTCCGGGCGTTGCACTGCCCGCGCCGGCGGTGGTGGCCGCGTCGGCGGGGGCGCCGGCGCCGGCTCTGGTGGCCGCGCCGGCGGGGGCGCCCGCTGCCCAGGCGGCGGCGACGCGGACGGCGTCGGCGGTGGGGCGTACGGCGTGGGCGCGGATGCACCACGCCCCGGCCGCCGCGGCCAGCGCCGTGGTGGCCGCAGTCGCGTCGTCGCGCTCCAGCGGGGGCCGGAGCTCGCCGTCCCGGCCAGCCAGCAGGTGCCCGAGGAACCGCTTGCGGCTCGTCGCGATCAGCAGCGGATGCCCCAGGTCGTGGTACCTCTCCGTGGCGGCGAGCACCTGCCAGTTCTGGCCGGCGGTCTTGGAGAACCCGATGCCCGGATCCAGCGCGATCCGCTCCGGGGCGATCCCGGCGGCCAGCGCCAGGTCGAGCTGCTCGGTCAGCTCCTTGGCCACGTCGGCGACCACGTCGTCGTACTCCGTGCGCTGCTGCATCTCAACGGAGTGCGCGCGCCAGTGCATGAGGACGTACGGCGCCCCGAGGGCGGCCACGGTCTCGAACATCCGGTCGTCCGCACGGCCGCCCGAGACGTCGTTGACCAACCGCGCGCCGGCCTCGACCGCGGCTTTGGCGACGTCGGCGCGCATCGTGTCGACCGAGATCGTGATGTCGTCGGCGGCCAGTGCGCTGATCACCGGGAGGATCCGGTCCATCTCCTCCTGCGGGCTCGGCCGGGTGGCCCCGGGGCGGGTGGACTCGCCGCCCACGTCGACCAGGTCGGCGCCCTGCTCGGCGAGCTCCCGACCGTGCGCGATCGCCTTGTCGGTGTCGAACCACCGTCCGCCGTCGGAGAAGCTGTCCGGGGTCACGTTGAGCACGCCCATGACGAGTGCGCGGTCGAGCTCGGGGAGCCCCGCGACATGTCTGGGCGGACCGACGTACATGGTCCCGACCCTATCCCGCGGGCCCGGGGCGCCCCGAGTGCCCGGCTGCCCGACAGTTGAGGCTGGGAATGGGCAGATACGACAGTTGCGCGCGAGGAATGGGCAGATACGACAGTTGCGCGCGAGGAATGGGCAGATGCGACAACTCTGGGGCTGTCTGAGTGTCGTTCGTGCCCATTTCTGGTCGGGGCCTGTCGTATCTGCCCAATCTTGCCGCCATGGGGTGTCCGAGGACCGTCCACAGCGGGACCCGGCTGCCGGCCATCCCCAGGCGGCGTCTGACCGGCCCACTCGTGGGTCCCGCGACGCGATGCTGCGGGTATGCCTCCGACCCCGCTCATCCCTGTCCGCGGCCGTGTGCGGCGCACGGACTACGTCCAGCTCTCCCGCGGGCTGCACATGCCGAGGGCCGGCGGGGGTCAACATGCAGCGCTGCACGCTTGGTCGCTCGTGTTGCCGGCGTCGGCCTGCTTCACCAGCGTGACCGCGGCCGGGGTGTACGGCTGGCAGCTGCCGAAGCTCCCTGAGGACACGCCGGTGCTCGCAGCTGCGGACAGGCGCGACGGGCGTCCTCGGCGCGCCGGCATTCACGTGTTCCGGCAGGCCAAACCACCGAGCCGCCTGACCCGCGCAGGGCTCGCGCTCGCTACCCCTGAGGAGACGCTCCTCGCCGCAGCTCGGGATCTGAGGCTGATGGATCTGCTCATCCTGGTCGATTCGTCGTTGCACCTCGGCTTCACCCGCACCGAGCTCGTGGCGGGTGTTGCCGACGGCAGGCATGGCGGACCCGCCTTGCGAGGGGCACTCACCATGGCCGATGGCCGGGCGGAGTCGGCGTGGGAGACGTTGCTGCGGCTGTTCCACGTGGTGTGTGAGGTGCCGGTCGTGCCGCAGTTTGAGGTGCGCTCCCCCGATGGTGACTTCGTCGCCCGTGGCGACCTGTGGATCCGCGGGACACGCGTCCTGCACGAGTACGACGGTGGGGTGCACCGGGACCGGGACCAGCACCGCTCCGACCTGGCACGGGACCGTCGACTCAGCGCCGCCGGCTGGACCCGGCGTGGCTACACCGCGGTCGACCTGCTCCGGCGACCGGACCAGATCCTGCGCGAGGCCGACTCAGCTCTGGGCCGGCCACATGACCCGGACCGGCTGGAGCGGTGGTTCGAGCTGCTGCGTGAGTCGACGCTGACCTCCACCGGGATGGCCCGGCTGCGGGCGCGGTGGAAGCTCCCGCCCCGGCCGCACGCCTGAACTGGATGCGGTCGTCGGGGTGTCTCCGACGCGAACTGCCATTGGCCAGGGGTACGACGGTCAGCGGCCCGCCATGATCAGGCTCATCGCCTCGGCGCGGGTCGTGGCGTTGTGCATCACGCCGCGCACCGCGGAGGTGACCGTCTTGGAGCCGGGCTTGCGCACCCCGCGCATCGTCATGCACAGGTGCTCGGCCTCGATCACGACGATGCAGCCCTTGGCC
Organism: Nocardioides pakistanensis; assembly: GCF_054781215.1. Taxonomy (NCBI): domain Bacteria; kingdom Bacillati; phylum Actinomycetota; class Actinomycetes; order Propionibacteriales; family Nocardioidaceae; genus Nocardioides; species Nocardioides pakistanensis. The sequence goes on from NZ_BAAGUV010000022.1 coordinate 38,394, forward strand.
TCGAGGATCTCCATGAGCGAGTCGGCGACCTGGGTGGTCAGCCGCTCCTGCACCTGGGGCCGGCGGGCGAACACGTCGACGAGCCGGGCGAGCTTGGACAGCCCGGTGATCCGGCCGTTGTCGGCGGGGATGTACCCGACGTGCGCGACCCCGGTGAACGGCACCAGGTGGTGCTCGCACATCGACCACAGCTCGATGTCCTTGACCAGGATCATCTCGTCGTGACCGATGTCGAAGGTCGTGGTGAGCACGTCCTCGGCGCGCATCCGCATCCCGCTGAACAGCTCGCGGTAGGCGCGCGCGACCCGGGCCGGGGTCTCGAGGAGCCCCTCGCGGTCGGGGTCCTCACCGACCGCGATGAGCAGCTCGCGCACCGCCGCCTCGGCCCGCTCCTGGTCGAAGTCGGGGACCTCGTCGGGGTCGGGCTGGGACTCGTTGTTGACCGGATTGATCGCCATCGCAGCCGTCAGACCGTCGGGTCCCCGTGCACGTCCCCACCGCTGCCGGGCGGCGTGAGGATCACACCGCTCTCGGACTGCTCGTCGGGACGGGCGCCGTTGGCCGCGGACTTCGGGACCTCGACCGGCGGGATCGCCGACGGCTCGCGGTGCGGGGAGCCGGTCCACGCCGGGCGGCGCGGGCGACGCCGCAGCGGTTCGAAGATCTCGGCGACCTCGGCCTTGTCGAGGGTCTCGCGCTCCATCAGCGCGAGCACCAGCGAGTCGAGAACGTCGCGGTTCTCCTCGAGGATGTCGAAGGCCTCCTGGTGCGCGGTCGCGAGGAGCTTCTTGGTCTCGGCGTCGACGACCGCCGCGATCTCCTCGGAGTAGTTGCGCGTGTGGCCCATGTCGCGGCCCAGGAACGGCTCGCCCTGGGTCTCGCCGAGCTTGATCGCGCCGAGCCGCTCGGTCATGCCGTACTGCGTGACCATCGCGCGGGCCAGCGACGTCGCCTTGTCGATGTCGTTGCCGGCACCGGTGGTCGGGTCGTGGAAGACCATCTCCTCCGCGGCGCGGCCGCCGAGCATGTAGGCGAGCTTGTCGAGCATCTCCGAGCGGGTCTGGGAGTACTTGTCCTCGTCGGGCAGCACCATCGTGTAGCCCAGCGCCCGACCGCGCGGCAGGATCGTCACCTTGTGCACCGGGTCGGTGCCCGGCAGCGCCGCCGCGACGAGCGCGTGACCGCCCTCGTGGTAGGCGGTGATGAGCTTCTCCTTCTCGCTCATCAGGCGGGTGCGCTTCTGCGGACCGGCGATCACGCGGTCGATGGCCTCGTCGAGGTCGTCGTTGTCGATCAGCTTGCGGTTCGAGCGCGCGGTGAGCAGCGCGGCCTCGTTGAGCACGTTGGCCAGGTCGGCACCGGTGAAGCCCGGCGTACGACGGGCAACCGACTGCAGGTCCACACCCTCCGCCATCGGCTTGCCACGCGAGTGCACCTTGAGGATCTGGTGACGGCCGGCGAGGTCGGGGGCCTCGACACCTATCTGCCGGTCGAAGCGGCCCGGACGCAGCAGGGCCGGGTCGAGGATGTCGGGACGGTTGGTCGCCGCGATCAGGATGACCCCGCCGCGGACGTCGAAGCCGTCCATCTCCACCAGGAGCTGGTTGAGGGTCTGCTCGCGCTCGTCGTGGCCGCCGCCCATACCGGCGCCACGGTGGCGGCCGACGGCGTCGATCTCGTCGATGAACACGATCGCCGGGGCGTTCTCCTTGGCCTGCTCGAACAGGTCGCGCACCCGGGAGGCACCGACACCGACGAACATCTCGACGAAGTCCGAGCCGGAGATCGAGTAGAACGGCACGCCGGCCTCACCGGCGACCGCGCGGGCGAGCAGCGTCTTGCCGGTGCCGGGCGGGCCGTAGAGCAGCACGCCCTTGGGGATCTTCGCGCCGACGGCCTGGAACTTCGCGGGCTCCTGGAGGAACTCCTTGATCTCGCCGAGCTCCTCGATCGCCTCCTGGCAGCCGGCCACGTCGGAGAACGTGGTCTTCGGCATGTCCTTGCTGATCAGCTTGGCCTTGGACTTGGCGAACTGCATGACCCGGCCGCCGCCGCCCTGGACCTGGTTCATCAGGAAGAGGAACAGCAGGATGATCAGCGCGAACGGCAGCAGCGTGGCGAGGATCGAGCCGAGCAGGCTCGGCTGGGGCACCTCGACGTTGTACTCCTCGATCTGGCCGGCGGCCTCCTGCTTGGCGACCGCGTTGATCAGGTCGCGCTGCTGGCCGGTGACCCACGACGACATGACCTGCTTGTCGTCGTCGAGGGTGGCCCGGATCTCCTGGTCGCCGTCGACGAAGGTGATCTCCTTGACGTCGCCGCTCTCGATGTGGGCGACCATCTCGGAGGTCTTGATCTCCTGGTAGCCGCCGTTCGGCGCGAGGTACTGCAGCGCGACGAGCACGCCGACCACCGCGATGATGATCCACACCCAGGGACCACGGAAAATGCGCTTCACGTCCATGTATCGGGACCCAGCGGTCCCGTCCTCCTGCCCGATGACTTGCCTAGACCTTCGACGTTACACGCCGAAGCCACGCGCCGCCGCTCCTCCGATCGGCCATGACAGGGGCCATGACTGAGCGCGGGAGGCGGTGCGTCGTACCCCCATCCTCCCGTGTCAACGCCGCAGGGGGCGAATCCGTTCCCCTGCCGGACGGGGCTCGACAGGCTCGACACCGGTACGGGGGTCTCGACAGGCTCGACCACCGGAAGGTCAGGAGTAGACGTGCGGGGCGAGGGTGCCGATGCAGCGCAGGTTGCGGTACTTCTCGGCGTAGTCGAGCCCGTAGCCGATCACGAACTCGTTGGGGATGTCGTAGCCGACGTACCGGACGTCGACCTTCATCCGCTGCGCCTCGGGCTTGCGCAGCAGCGTGCAGATCTCCACGCTCGCGGGGCCACGGGAGGCGAGGTTGGTGACCAGCCAGGACAGCGTGAGGCCGGTGTCGATGATGTCCTCGACGATCAGGACGTGCCGGTCGGTGATGTCGGTGTCGAGGTCCTTGAGGATCCGGACGACGCCGGAGGACTGGGTGCCCGAGCCGTAGGACGAGACCGCCATCCAGTCCATCTCGACGTGGCGGGAGAAGTGCCGGGCCAGGTCGGCCATCACCATCACCGCGCCCCGGAGGACGCCGACGAGCAGGATGTCCTTGCCCTCGTAGTCCTTCTCGATGGCGGCCGCCAGCTCCGCGAGCCGGTCCTGGATCTGCTCCTCGGTGTAGAGGACGTTGACCAGGTCGCCCTCGATGTCCTTCGCGTCCATGGGCGTCAGCCTGCCACAGGATCCTGGCCGGTCCGGCGCGCGGGTCCGGTCCGCTCGAAGCGCAGCTCCCCGTCCCGTCGTACGACGCTCACGTGGCCGGGCAGCTCGACGCGGAGCTGACCGCGGTAGGCGACGACCAGCTCGTCCATCGCCAGCACGTGCACCCGGAACAGCTCGCTCGGCGTGCTCCCGGCGGCGACCGCGGCGAGCCGGAGCACCCGGCGACGCAGGGCGGCCGGCTGCGCCTGCAGGGCCGCGAGGTCGAGCCCGGTCGGCGTGCGAGCCACCTCGTGGAGGTCGTCGGCGAGGTCGTCCAGCGTCTCCATGTCCTCGCGCAGCTGGTCGGCGGTGCGGGCCAGCGTCGCGGCGACGCCCGGCCCGAGCTCCGCCTCGAGCATCGGCATCACCCGGTGCCGGATCCGGGCGCGGGTGAACCGTGGGTCCTCGTTGTGGGGGTCCTGCCAGGCGTCGAGACCCTCGGCCGCACACGCCGCCTCGGTCTCCGCACGGGTGATGCCGAGCAGCGGCCGGCGGAACGGCCCGAACCCGGTCCGCATCCCCGCGATCGACCTGCCGCCGGAGCCGCGGGTGAGGCCGAGCAGCACGGTCTCGGCCTGGTCGTCGAGGGTGTGCCCGAGCAGCACGACCCGGCTGCCGAAGTGGTCGGCGAGCTGCTCGAGCGCGGCGTAGCGTGCCTGGCGTGCGGCCGCCTCGATGCCGCGCCCACCGGGGTCGACGCGGACCGTGGCGGTCGCGGTCTCGTCGGTGCCGATCGCGGCCATCTGCTTCACGACGGCCTCCGCGTGCTCGGCCGAGCCCGGCTGGAGGCCGTGGTCGACGGTCACCCCGATGACCCGGACGCCGGCGCGGCGGGTCTCGAAGACGGTCGCGGCGAGCAGGGCGAGCGAGTCGGCGCCGCCGGAGCAGGCGACCAGGACCGGCCCGGCGGCCGACGCCACATCGGGCGGCCCGGCGGCCGGCGCCACATCGGCGGGCCGAACGTCGGCCAGCGCGCGTCGTACGGCGAGCCGCACGGCTGCGACCGCGGGATGGGGCCCCATGGCGTGGGTCAGCCGTGCACCCGGCGTACCCACGCGCCGGGGTCACCGATCTCGTCGCGGCTGGGGAGGTTCTCCGGCTGCGCCCAGACCGCGTTGAAGCCGTCCATGCCGACCTTGTCGATCGCGCCGCGGACGAAGGCGGCGCCGTTGCGGTACTGCGCCATCTTCGCGTCGAGGCCGAGCAGCCGGCGGATCACCCGGTCGAAGCCGCCGGCGCCCTTGCGGCGCTGGTTGAACTTCTTGCGGATGTCCTCCACCGACGGGATCACCGTCGGGCCGACCCCGTCCATCACCACGTCGGCGTGGCCCTCGAGCAGCGACATCACCGCGGTGATCCGGTCGAGCACGACCTTCTGCTCGGGGGACTGGACCAGGTCGAGCAGGCTCACCTCGTCGTCGCCGCGGAGCAGGTCACCGATCCGCTTCACGCCCTCGCCGACCATGTCGGCGAGCTTGGCCGGGTCGACCTCGACGGAGTCGACGAGTGCTGCGATCTGGCCGTGGATGTGGTCGCGCATCCACGGCACCGCGGTGAACTGCACGCGGTGGGTCTCCTCGTGGAGGCACACCCACAGCCGGAAGTCGGTGGGGTCGACGTCGAGCTCGTTCTCGACGTGGACGATGTTGGGCGCCACCAGGAGGAGCCGCCCGGCCGCCGCACCCGGCTCGGGCTCGTGGAACGGGTCGAACTGGCCGAGCACCTTCGTCGACATGAACCCCAGCAGGCCGCCGAGCTCCAGGCCGGTGACGCGCGAACCGATCGCCTCGGCCATCGGCGAGGGGGTGCCGCGGCGCTCGCGGAGCTTCTCGACGAGCGGGGAGAGGATGGTGGAGAAGCCGTCCACGTTGGCCTGGATCCACCCCGGCCGGTCGACGACGAGCACCGGGGCGCTCCGGTCGTCGGGGGCGTCGAGGCCGGTGTAGTCGCGCACCAGCGGGGTCGACCGGCGGGCGCCCTCGCGCAGCTCCGCGACCGCTGCCTCGGCCACGGCGCGGCTGACCGTCGGGCCGGGCCCGGAGAGCTTCGACGCGGCGACCACGGCGAGGTCCCAGTCGATCATCGTGGAGCGGTTTGGCATGTCCAGACCCTACGCCGCCGCGACAACCGCCCGGATTCTCCGGCGACGGCGGCGACCCCGGCGGCCGAGCTGTCCGACCGCGTGTGCCGCCGACCCGACGCGTGGGCAGGCGGACCGCGCGGGGAGGATGGCGGACATGGAGCTGTACGGCGACCTGGCGGGCCAGTACCGCGACTTCGCGGCGTACGCCGCCGGCGACTCCCCCTGCTTCGAGGCATGGGCGCTCGGCGTCGCCGGCGATCCCGAGGTGCTCGCCTGGATCGGCGACCTGCCGCCGGTCAAGCAGCAGCCGAACCTGGTCTTCGCGGCCGCGCGGTGGCACGGCGTCCCCGCCCCCGGTCCGTACGACGGTCTCCGGACTGCCCTGCTCGCCGACGACGCCGCGATCCGGAGCACGATCCTGGCTCGTTCGACGCAGACGAACGAGGTCGGCCGGCTCGCCACGCTGGTGCCTGTGTTCTCGATGATCGAGCAGCAGGCGGGCCGCCCGTTGGCGCTGATCGAGGTGGGTGCGAGCGCGGGCCTGTGCCTCTACCCCGACCGTTACGGCTACGCGTGGACGAGCGGCTCGGGCGCCGTACTCACCTCGACGCCGGGGTCGCCGAGGGTGGCCTGCGAGGTGACCGGACCGGCGCCGCTGCCTCACCGGCCGCCGCAGGTCGCGTGGCGTGGTGGGCTGGACCTCAATCCGCTCGACGTGACGGACGACGACGCGATGGCGTGGCTGGCCAACCTGGTGTGGCCGGAGCAGGACGACCGCCGCCGGCGGCTCGAGGCAGCGGTCGCCGTCGCGCGGGCCGAGCCGCCCGTGCTGCGGCAGGGTGACCTGCTCACCGACCTGCCCACACTGCTCGAGGAGGCCGCGGGGCAGGGCGAGGTGGTGGTCTTCCACAGCGCGGTGATCGCCTACCTCGAACCGGCTGACCGCGAGCGGTTCCATCTGATGATGACCGGCCTCGTCGCCGACGGGGTCTGCCGGTGGGTGAGCAACGAGGCGCCCGCGGTGTTGCCCGCGGTGGCCGACACCGCCGGCTCGCCCGCTCCCGCGGGGAGGTTCACGCTCGGGCTCGACGGACGGGCCGTGGCGTGGACCCATGGGCACGGCCGGTCGATGACCTGGCTCTGACTGGCGCCGGGTCGGCTGGGTTCCCACGTGTGGACCCCGGCGTGCCCGGGTCCGCGCGTGCCCACGCGCCCGACCCGTGTTTTCGCCGGCGTGCCCGGGTCCGCGCGTGCCCATGCGTCCGGCCCGGCGCGCAGGAGCGCCTCCCGCCTCCCGCCCGCACTTGCAACGTTCTGCACCACTCCAGCCGGCAAAATGGTGCAGAACGTTGCAAGTGGGCGCCGAAGAGCCGGTCAGGTCGAGCAGTCGCAGGCGGCGAGCGCCGCGGCGACCCGGTCGAGCTGCTCGCGGGCGTCGAGGGTGTCGGGCACGGCCACCCGGTCGGCGACGGCCACGAACGACAGCACGGCCCCGCCGGCGTCGGTGACCAGCCCGGCGAGGCCGTGTACGCCGGTCAGCGTGCCGGTCTTGGCGCGCACGAGGCCGAGCCCCTCGGCGGCGCCGTCGCCGAACCGGTACGTCAGCGACCCCGTGAAACCGGCCACCGGCAGCCCGGTCGCGACCGCCCGGAGCTCGGGGTGCTCCGGTGACGCAGCCGCCGACAGCACACCGAGCAGCGTGTCGGGGTCCAGCCGGTTGCGTCGCGACAGCCCGCTGCCGTCGAGGATCGTCGCGTCGGCGAGGTCGACGCCGAGCCGGTCGAGCACCGCAGGTACGGCGATCGAGCCGCCGGCGAACGAACCCGGCTGTCCCTCGGCGAGCGCGACGTGCCGGAACAGCACCTCCGCGGCCTCGTTGTCGCTGACCTCGAGCACCCACTGCGCGATCTGGGACAGCGGCGCGCTCTCGACGGCCGCGTACTCCCGGATCTCCGGCGACACCCCTGCCGTCGGTGCCTCCGAAGCAGCCCCCTCCGCGTCGGTCCCGTCCGAGGTCCCCGCGCGCGACCCGTCCGAGGCAGCCGCCTCCTCGTCCGACGAACCCGGAGCAGGCGTCTCCGACGGGTCCGAGTCCGGCTCGTCGCCCGAGGCCGGCTCGTCCGTCGGCGCCACGGTCGGCCGCGGCTCGCCGCGCACCACGATCCCCTGCCTGGACAGGGCATTCGCGAACGCGGTAGCCGCCGCCAGCGCGGGGTCGGCGGACCGTTGCGGCCCGTCGGATCCCTCGCGGCCCTCGTCGACCCACAGCGCGCTGATCGGGCTGACCACGTCGTCGGGGACGTAGGACGCCGGCCAGGCGGGGTTCACCGACGGGCCGGTGAACAGCGAGGCGTCATAGCCGACCCGCACCCGGGTCCGGCCGAGCTGCTCCAACGAGCGGGCGGTCGCCTTCACGAGGGTCACGATGTCGGCGCGAGCGGGGTACGCGTCGGTCGACGGAGTGCGCGCCAGGAGCGGGTCGCCGCCACCCACGAGGACCACCTCTCGCGGTGAGGCACCGGCCACGACCGTCGTACGGAAGGTGTGGTCGGGTCCCAACGTGGCAAGGGCTGCGGTCGTCGTGAGCAGCTTCATCGTGGACGCCGGGGTGACCGTGTCCGGCCCGGTGGAGAAGGCCGCGGCGTCGGTCAGCGACCCCACCGAGACGGCCACCCGCGGCCCGAGGTCCTCGTCGCGCAAGAGCCGGCGGAGCGCCCGTCGTACCGCCGCGGGGTCCACCGCGCCAGGTGCCGCAGCCGACGCGACCACCGGCGCGGCGGACGGCGTGGGCAGGGTCAGCCCGGGAGGCGGCGCGACCTTCGACGGCTCGGTGACCGGCGACGGGTAGTCCCAGCCGAGCCAGCGCGGACCGAGCTCGAACACATGCGAGGCGAGGGCCGCCACGAGCACGAGTACGACCAGCCCGGAACCACCCCGGCGGAGGCGTCGGCCCGCCGAGTGGCGTACGTCACCTCCGGACACCGCAGACCCCTCCCGACTACGCAGTTTGCGCGTTCGTGCGCGACACTAGCCGCACCGCATCGGAGACTGTGAGTGGAGGAACTGTGGAGTTCGACGTCCTGGTTGAGATCCCCAAGGGGCAGCGCAACAAGTATGAGGTCGACCACGAGACCGGCCGCATCCGCCTGGACCGGACGCTGTTCACCTCCACGCAGTACCCGGCCGACTACGGCTTCATCGAGGACACTCTCGGCCTCGACGGCGACCCACTCGACGCGCTGGTCCTGCTGCAGGAGCCGACCTTCCCGGGCTGCCTGATCAAGTGCCGCGCGATCGGGATGTTCCGGATGACGGACGAGGCCGGCGGCGACGACAAGGTGCTCTGCGTGCCCTCGCACGACCCGCGCCTGGAGCACCTGCGCGACATCAACCACGTCTCCAAGTTCGACCGGCTCGAGATCCAGCACTTCTTCGAGGTCTACAAGGACCTCGAGCCCGGCAAGTCCGTCGAGGGCGCCAACTGGGTCGGCCGCGCCGAGGCCGAGGCCGAGGTCGCAGCCTCCTTCGAGCGGTTCAAGAAGTCCCACGAGGAGAACCCCGACCCGACGTACTGACCTCCAGTCGCCACGAGAGCGCCGCTCCCCCGTCGGGAGCGGCGCTCTCTGCTTGTGTTGGGTGTCCGGTACGACGTCCGCGCGGGCCGGTCAGCGAGCCGGCTGGATAATCTCCGCGCGGAGCATCTCGGCGGGGATGTCGAAGGCGTCGACGAGGTCGTCGGCGATCGGCCGCACCCGGCGGCACAGCTCGTTGACCATCGCGGTGACCGCCTTGGACTTCGCGTTCGACAGCCGGCCGTGCTCCATGAACCAGGCGCGGTCGGCCTCGATCGCCGAGAGCGCGAAAAGGTCGCAGACCAGCTGCAAGGCGACCTTGTTCTGCCCGTCGGGCATGGTCTCGATCTTGTCGACGAACGCCTCGAGCAGCAGCCGCTCCACGTGGGCGCGCGCGGAGGAGATCACGTGGTCCTGCGCCCGGCTGAACACCGCGGCCGGGTCCTCGTCGGAGTCCATGCCCTTCTTCAGCCGGCGCGCGACGCCGGCGAGCATGTGCTCCTCGCGCCAGCGCATCAGGTTCAGGTGGTAGGAGGTGTCGAGGATCCCGGCGTCCGGGTCGGTGTCGGTGTCGCCCTGCGGCAGCACGTCACGCACGCGGTCGAGCAGCTTGTGCACGCTGGTGCGCTCGATGACGGTCTCCACCGCGACCGAGGCGACGAAGCGCATCATCCCGAGCTGGTCGAGGTCCTCGAACTCGCCGGCGTAGTCGGTGAGCAGACCCTTGGCGACCAGCTGCAGCAGGATGTGGTTGTCGCCCTCGAAGGTGGTGAACACGTCGGTGTCGGCGCGAAGCGCGTCGAACCGGTTCACCGAGAGGTACCCCGCACCGCCGCACGCCTCGCGGCACTCCTGGATCGTCCGGGTGGCGTGCCAGGTGCCGAGCGCCTTGGTGCCGGCCGCACGCGACTCCAGCGCCCGGCGGTCGTGCTCGGGGGTGTCCTCGTTGGAGAACACCTCGTGCAGGTCGGTCGCGACGCGCTCCTGCGCGAAGTGCAGCGCGTAGGTCCGCGCGAGCAGCGGCAGCAGCCGGCGCTGGTGCATGCCGTAGTCGAGCAGGATCTCCTCGCGGCCCGACCCCGGGGACCCGAACTGCCGGCGGATCAGCGCGTACTTGATCGCCACCGCGAGCGCCACCTTGCTCGCGCTGATCGCGCCACCACCGACGCTGACCCGTCCCTGCACGAGCGTGCCGAGCATCGTGAAGAAGCGGCGGTCGGGGTTCTCGATCGGGGAGTAGTAGCTGCCGTCCTCGCGCACGTCGGCGTAGCGGTTCAGCATCGCCCCGCGCGGCACCCGCACCTGGTCGAACCAGATCCGGCCGTTGTCGACGCCGTTGAGGCCGATCTTCTGGCCGCAGTCCTCGATCCGCACGCCCGGCAGCACGTTGCCCTCGGTGTCGCGGATGGGTACGACGAACGCGTGCACGCCGCGCCCCTCCCCGCCCACCTCCAGCTGCGCGAACACGACCGCCAGCCGGGCGTGCATCGCGGCGTTGCCGATGTAGTCCTTGCGACCCGAGTCGGTGGGCGTGTGGATCACGAACTCACCGGCCTCGACGTCGTACGTCGCGGTGGTCTCCAGCGCCTGCACGTTGGAGCCGTGCCCGGTCTCGGTCATCGCGAAGGAGCCGAGCAGCTTCCCGGTGATCGTGTCCTTCAGGTAGGCGTCGTGGTGCTCCTTGCTGCCGAGGTGCAGGATCGCGCCGCCGAACAGCCCGAACTGCACACCGACCTTGACGAGCACCGAGAGGTCGCCGTACGCCAGCGTCTCGAAGGCCGCGATCGACGCGCCGATGTCACCGCCGCCGCCGTACTCCTTCGGGAAGCCCATCCCGGTCTGGCCGGTCTCGGCCATCATCACGACGACGTCGAGGACTCGCTGGCGGAACTCGTCGCGGCTCATCTGCTCGGCGTCGACCAGGATGTCGGAGTACTCCGCGAGGTTCTTGCGGACCAGCTGTCGGATCTCGGCGTACTTGCCGTCGAGGAGCTCGGTCAGGGCGGCGACGTCGACCGCGGGGGTCACGTAGGAGGACGCAGTGAGGGACATGGGCACACCCTCTCAGGCGCGGCCGTGCACCGGAAGAGCGGCGCGTCAGAGCCGGACGAAGAAGTTCGGCGGCGTCCAGTAGTACATCGAGTCGATCGACACCGGCCGGCCGGTGCGCGGGGCGTGGATGATCTGGCCGCCGCCGATGTACATCGCCACGTGGAAGATCGACGAGGGGCTGCTCGACGATCCCCAGAACACCAGGTCGCCGGGGCGCAGGTCGGCCGAGGAGATCGGCGTACCCGCGTAGTACTGCGCGACCGAGTAGTGCGGCAGCGAGACGCCGGCCTGCTTCCACGCCTCGAGCAGGAGGCCGGAGCAGTCCCACGCGCTCGGGCCCGCGGCGCCCCACACGTAGGGCTCGCCGAGCTGGGCCTTGGCGAACGCGATGGCCTGGTCGGCTCCGCCACCGCCGCTTGGGGGTAGTGGCGACGGAGGCGGAGCCGAAGCCGGTGGGGGGACCGGCTGGGGGGTTGGGGTCTGGGTTCGGGACTCGCGCTCGCGGGCCTCGCGGTCGCGGGTCTCGCGGTCGCGCTCCTCCTGCGCGGCGCGCTCACGGGCATCACGCTCGCGAGCCTCGCGCGCGGCGCGTTCACGAGCCTCGCGCTCACGAGCCTGCTGGGCGGCACGCTCCCGCGCCTCCCGGCGGGCCTGCTCCTCGGCGAGCTTGCGCGCGGCCTCCTCGGCCTCGGCGCGGGCCCGGGCGGCGGCGCGCTCGCGGGCGATCTCCTCGAGCGCGCTCTGCCGCTGGCGGGCGAGCGAGACGGAGATGTTCTGCGCCTCGGCGAGCGCGCGGATCAGCCGCTCCTTCTCGCGGGCGATCTGGTCGGCGGTGGCCTGGGCGGCCGCGGCGGCCTGCTCGGCCTGCCGCTTGGCCTGCTCGGCCTCGGCCGCGAGCTTCTCGGCCTTGGTCTCGGCCTCCTCGGCGCGCTCCTCGAAGACGCGCGCGAGGGACTCCGAGGCGGCGAACCGGTCGTAGTCGGCCTGCAGCGAGCCCGACGCCGACTGGAACGTCACGTAGTGGTCGAGCACGCCCTCCGGGCCGTCCGCTCCGAGGAGTGCGTTGAGCGCGGTCAGGTCGCCGCCCTGCTGGTACGACGCCGCGACGAGCGCGCCGATCGCGCGACGCTGCTCCTCGACGGTACGGCGCGCAGCGGCTGCCTCGCGCCTCGCATCGGCGAGCTCCTGCCGTGCCGTCTCGAGCCGCCACATCGCGCCGTTGTAGGCCTCCGAGGCGATCTCAGCCTCGACGGCAGCCTGCTCGAGCCGGTTGTTGGCCAGCAGCAGTTCGGCCTTGATGGCACCGACGCTCTGCGCGGTCGCGGCAACCCGCTCCTCCGCGGCGGCGACCTCGTCGCGGCTCGGGAAGGCCCGGTCGGACTTGTCGGCCACGGCGGCCGGGACGGTGACTGCGACCAGCGTGCCCACGAGAAGACCGGAGAGGGTCAGGCGCAGGGCGGGCCGCTTCGCGAGACGGCTGCGCCCGGAGCGCACTGCGGGACGCGACTCGGCGTCCTGCTCGTTGCGCTGCGCCCGGGCGGCGGTCATCTCGTTTCCTCACGGTTGGTCGGTGTCTGGAGCCGGTGGGCCCGCGAGCCCCATCCCCGTGGGCTCGCGGACCGCTTGTCCGGCAGTGATTTCCCGACCGGCGCTGACCCTCCCAAGTCAGCTGCCGGCGAGCATCGGAGCCGCCCGATCAGCACCGACGGGAGCACGTTAGTGCTCATCAGTCACAGTGAGAACACCTTTCCCAAAAAAAACTCTAGTCACACGGCGTGTCGGCTTGACGAACTACACGGTTGTAACTTCAGCGGTGTTTGCTTCGGTGTCCGGCGCCTTCTCCCCGTGAAACCCGCCCAGACTCGGGCAACTCGGGCACCTGATTAGTTCGGGCTCGCCCTCGCGCGGACAGCGACCTCGCCGCGGAAGCAGGCCGGAAGGGCCCCCTCGAAGTGGTCTAGATCACCAGGAGACGCGGGCGGCCCTTTCCCCGGCTCCGCGCGCCAGTGCCCCGGCGTGCCCGGCGCACTTGCAACGTTCTGCACCAATATTCGCGCTCAGATGGTGCAGAACGTTGCGAGTGGCGATCGCGGGCGCGAACCGGGGCCCCTAGGCAGTTGTGCTGACCGACGTACAGCCACGCTCGAAGATCAGAGGCCACCAGCCGGGCCCTGTGGACAACGACGAGCAGGGACCGGCCGGATTGGCGATCCTCGGGCGATGCGCGACTTCTCCGAGTGGAAACCCCGTTGCATACCTCCCCGGAACCTGGTGCAGCCGGTCAGATGCGACCCGTCGGGTCGGACCGGACCGACCCGTGGCCAGGCCCGCAGCAAGAAGTGGCGGCGATCCAGCCAGGGCTTCTATGTGCCGTCCGAGGTGGATGCGACGGTGCCGGAGCAGCGGATCCTGGAGATGGCCGCCCACCTCCCGGCCGACGGGGCGATCACGGGCTGGGCGGCGTGCCGCTGGGCCGGCGCCGGCTACTTCGACGGTCTCGCAGCCGACAGCCGCACCCCGCTGCCGGTGGCACTGGCCATCGGCCCGGACCGTGACCTGCGCGACCGACCCGGAGTCCGACTGAGCCGGGACCGGCTCCCCGCCGACGACGTCGTGGTGCGCAGCGGGCTACGGTGCACGTCGGTCGAACGGGCAGTCTTCGACGAGATGCGCTGGGCCTCCGACCTCAGGGAGGCCGTCGTCGCGATGGACATGGTCGCCGCCGCAGAGCTCACCTCGATCCAGCGCCTTCGGCGTCACCTGCAGGGCAAGCAGGGCTGGAACGGTCGCCCCCAGGTCGAGCAGGCCCTCGACCTGGCGGACGAGCGAAGCATGTCTCCGAACGAGACGCGGATGCGTCTGGTCTGGGTGCTCGATGCCGGACTGCCGCCTCCGCTCACGAACCAGCCGGTCTTCGACCATCGAGGCATCCTGCTCGGCGTCGCTGATCTCCTCGACCCGGTCGCGGGCGTTGTCGGCGAGTACGACGGAGCCGCCCACCGCACCGCCAGACGACACCAACGAGACATCGGCCGGGAAGACCGGTTCCGTCGCGCGGGGCTGGAGTACTTCACGGTCGTGGGGCTGGACCTGGCCGACGTGGGTCTTGTGGTCGACCGGATGGTCGCGGCACGCCGGCGCGCCGGGTTCGCTGCGCCGGGGGATCGTCGGTGGACCCTCACGGCGCCACCCGGCTGGTCCGACGACCCGTTGGACGCCATGACGCTGGACCAGCTACTGGACCACCAGGACTGGCTGCGCAGTCTCGACGACTCCCACGAGCTACCAGCCGGCTGACTTGCAACGTTCTGCACCATTTCCACGAACGAAACTGGTGCAGAACGTTGCAAGTGACGTCGGGCAGGTCTCGACGGGCTCGGCCAGCGGCGGTCCGGACCCGCTCCAGCAAGCCGGGGCTCGACGGGCTCGACCAGCGGCGGTCCGGGCCCGCTCCAGCAAGCCCGGGCTCGACGGGCTCGACCAGCGGCGGTCCGGACCCGCTCCAGCAAGCCCGGGCTCGACGGGCTCGACCGCCGGGCGGGAAAAGGCGGACGCCGCCCCTCTGGGAGGAAAGGAGCGGCGTCCTCTCGACCCCGTCCTGCTGGGATGGAAGGACGGAGCCAAGTCTGGTGCGGCGGCTAGCGGGCGGGGCGCCTGCGGCGGCCCATGAGCGCCAGCCCCGCGGCGATCAGCCCGAAGCCACCGGCGGTCTGGGCTGCCGTGGTCTCGGGGCCGGTGTTGGGCAGCACCCGTGCGGCGGCGCGTTGCGCGACCGGAGCCGCGGGCTCGGGAGCGGTGGCCTCGGTGCCGAGCACCTCGTCGACGATTGCGTCGTCGGCCTGGCCACCACGCTGGCTCGGCAGCTGTGCCACCGGCCGGTCTGCCTTCTCGGCCTCGGGGTGCCCACCCTGCTGCGGGATGCCCACGACACCGGACTTGCCCGGGCGACCGGTCGACTGCTCGGGCAGCACGGCCCCGGAACCGGCGGTGTCGGCCGGCTCGACGGCCGTGCCGTCCGGCGTACCGACGTAGACCTCACCCTCCGCGGACGAGCCGGCGGCAGGAGACCCGGCGGCAGGCGCCTCGGCAACGGGCGCGGCAGGAGACGCGGCGGCAGGCGCCCCGGCAACGGGCGCGGCAGCAGCCGAGTCGCCGGCGTCGACCGGGGTCTCGATCCCCTCGGCGACCGGCTCATCGGCGGCGGCCGGAGCGGCAGCCATCGCCAGGAAGGCGACCATGCCGACGGCGGCGAGGCGGGAGGCGTGGCCGGCGGCGATCCGCGCGGCGTGGTCCGCCTCCACCTGTGAAGCGTGCGTGCGTGCGCTCGTCCACTCGTGGGTGTACCTGACACCTGTGTGGATCGACATCTCGTTCAACTCCCCCCGAGCCAATGGTCCCCAGTCTTGCACGGACCCGGCCCCCCAGCCGGTTGCGGCACTTCCCCAAGTCCACCTGTCCATTACCCACAGCGTAAGGGAGCAACCACCAGAAACGTCACAAGCAAACGGCCGGAACAAACCGGACGCAATGGTCATACGTGGATAGTCCGATCGGACTACCTCGCAGATCAGCTTGCGGACGGCTCCTCGACGGGCACCTTCGAGCTGCTCGTCGTGGGATGCGAGGCCAGCCCGTGTCTGTCGAACTTCTGCCCCGTGGCGAGCCCGCCGAGGTAGACCGAGACGACCGCGATCACCGCTCCGGCGATGTCGTCGGCGATGTAGTGCCAGCCGAAGTAGATGGTGGCGACGACGGTGAGCGCGAAGAACACCCACAGGCTCCACCGGATCCACACGTGGCGCACCGTGTAGTGGGCGACCAGCGCGGCGACCAGCGCGATCGCGACGTGCAGCGAGGCGAAGCCGGCCACGCTCTGCACACCCTCGGCGCCGAACGGGTCGAAGCGCACCTCAGAACGCCCGTAGAACAAGGAGTCCTGCAGCTGGGTGACCCCGGTGTTCTCCAGGTCGGCGTACAGCCAGACGTAGTAGAAGGCCGGCCCGAGCGAGGGGATCGCGTAGTAGCTGGCGGTGCCGAGCGTCCAGCCGAGCACCTGCGCGGTGACGAACCAGTACCCGAACGACAGGTTGCGCGACCACACCACCCAGGCGACGACCGAGATCGGCACCAGCGGTAGGTAGAGCAGGTAGATGAACGACAGGATGTGCGCGCTGATCCCCTCGCCGAGCAGCGAGTGCAGCAGGATCGCCGGGTCGTGCCCGAACATCAGCGCCTCGTCGAACGCCTTCAGCAGCGGGTCCTGGGTGCCCTCACGGATGAACGGCAGGTAGTTCTTCAGGTTCCGGTAGCTGACGTAGGTCAGGTAGAAGCTGGTCAGGCCGAGCACCACGAGGACGACCCGGTCGCGACCCCAGTTCTCCCGGACGATGGCGCGTGCCTCGGAGCGGAACAGCGACAGTCGTCCCCGCGCGCGCCAGGCGGCCCGCGGCACCACGTCGGCGAGGAACGCGCCGAGCACCAGCGCGGGCAGGCGGACCCAGGCCGGGCCGAGGAAGCCCTCCGGGTCGCGCAACGGCAGCCCGAGCCGCTGGCTTGCCACGACGGCGAGCAGACCCATCATCAGGGCAACCCCGACCATGAGTGCCCACGCCCGCCGCTTCACAAGCGCGGAGTCTAACGAACTGCAGAGTCCGGTTCTCGGGCAGGCGCGGCCGGAGGCAGTACGGCGGTCCGCCCCATGTCCACCCGCAGGTGCACGTCGTGGTCGATGCGCACGTCGGCGTCCTGCGGCGCGACGGCATGCATCTCACCGAGCCCCTCGACCAGCACCCGCAGCCGGACGACGTCCGGGGTCAGCGTCGCAGCCACGACCCGGCCGCCGAGCGGGCCGGAGGCGTCGACCTGCAACGCCGACCGCCGCAGCGCGATCGCACCGACCGACGAGGGGTCGTCGTGGCCGCCGGCATCGGCGAGCAGTCGCGCCTGGTCGCCGCGCAGGATCGTCGGGTAGCCGAGCAGCAGGGCCGCCTCACCGCTGACCGGCGCACGCCACACCTCGTCCAGCGTGCCGGCCTGCAGGATCCGGCCGGCCTGCATCACCGCGACCCGGTCGGCGACCGTCCAGACCTCGTCCTGGTCGTGGGTGACCAGCAGGGCCGTCGTGCCGGCCGCGGTGAGGATCCGGCGCAGGTCACCGGCGAGCCGTTCGCGCAGCTCCCGGTCGAGCGCGGACAGCGGCTCGTCGAGCAGCAGCAGCCGCGGGTCGGCGGCCAGCGACCGGGCGAGGGCGACCCGCTGCCGTTCGCCGCCGGAGAGCTCGGCGGGCAACCGGTTCCCGTGCTCGGGCAGGCCGACCAGTGCGAGCAGCTCCTCGACCCGGGTGTCCCGGTCGCCGCCACTGACCCCGCGCAGCCGCAGGGCATAGCCGACGTTGGCGGCGACGCTCTGCTGCGGGAACAGCTGGCCGTCTTGGAACATCAGCGCGAACCCACGCTTGTGGGTCGGCACCCCGGCGAGGTCGGCCCCGTCCCAGGAGACCGACCCGGAGGCGAGCACCTCGAGACCGGCGATCGCGCGCAGCAGCGTCGACTTGCCGCAGCCCGACGGCCCGAGCACGGCGAGCACCTCGCCGGTGGGCAGGTCCAGCGACACGTCGTCGACGGCGACGGTGTCGTCGAAGCGGACGCTCAGGTCGCGCACGGTCAACATGTCACAACGTTCCCATCGACCCGACCCGGAGCCGTTCGACGGCCCCCATCACGGTGACCGTGACCACCGCGAGGACCACCGAGGCGGCCAGCGCCATCCCGAAGTTCTCAGGCCCGGGACGCGAGATCAGCTGGTAGATCACCACCGGCAGCGTCGGCCGGTCCGACCGGGCCAGGAAGCTCGTTGCGCCGAACTCCCCGAGCGACACCGCGAACGCCAGCCCGGCCGCGGCGAGGGCGGGCCGCCACACGGCGGGCAGGTCCACGACGAGCAGCGCCCGCAACGGCGAGGCGCCGAGCGCGGCGGCGGCCTGGCGCTGGCGCGGGTCGATCGAGCTCAGCACCGGCACGAGGGTGCGCACGACCAGCGGCAGCGCCACCATCGCCTGCGCGATCGGCACCAGCACCGGCGAGGAGCGCAGGTCCAGCGGCGGCCGGTCGAGGGTGATCAGGAAGCCGAACCCGATGGTCACCGCGGAGACGCCGAGCGGCAGCATGAACAGCCCGTCGAGCAGCGACCGTGCCCGGCGCTCGCCACGGGTCCGGGTGGGACGCGAGACGAGGAACGCCACGGTCAGGCCGAGCAGCAGCGCGAGCCAGGTGGCGTCCACGGCGGTGCGCAGCGAGTTCTCCAGGGCGGTCCAGCCGGGGACGAGCAGAGCGGTGCCGTCGCCCGTCGTACCGAGCGCCCGGTAGTTGCCCAGCCCCCAGCCGCCGCCGTCCTGCAGGGACCGCGCCACCAGGGTCAGGATCGGCGCGGCGAGGAATGCCACGACGACGGCGGTGACGGCGAGTGCGGGCGCGTCCCGCCGACCGGGCCGGCGGCCGAGCCTCCGGGACCCCGCGCGCTCGACGGCGTGGACCCGGGTGCCGCGGGTGCGCCCGGCCAGGGCGAGCAGGAGTACGACGGCCACCAGCTGCACCACCGACAGCACCGCCGCCGCGCGGAGGTCGAGGAACTGGGTGGTGAGGATGTAGATCTCGGTCTCCACGGTGCCGTAGCGCAGCCCGCCGAGGGTGAGCACGACGCCGAACGCCGTGGAGCAGAACAGGAACACCACTGTCGCCGCCGAGACGATCCCGGGCCGCAGCGCCGGCAGCGTGACGGTCGTGAACACCTGCCAGGGCGAGGCACCGAGCGCGGCGGCGGCGTCCTCGCGACGGTGGTCCATCCCCTCCCACAGCCCGCCGACGGTGCGGACCACGACGGCGAGGTTGAAGAAGACCAGCGCGGCGAGGATCGCGACCGCCGTACCGTCGAGGCCGAGGAAGCCGAGCGGCCCGGCGGACGCGAGCAGCGTGCGGAACGCGACGCCGACCACGACCGTGGGCAGCACGAACGGCATCACCACCAGCGCGCGCAGCAGCCGCCGGGTGGGGAACTCCAGCCGGTACAGCGCGTAGGCGACCGGCACCCCGAGCAGCAGGGTGACCACGGTCGCGACCGAGGACGACCAGACGGTGAACCACAGCACCCGGTGCACGCGCGGGCGCGCGAGGGTCTCGGTCAGCCCGCCGAGGTCGAGCGACCCGTCGACCCAGAAGCCGCGAGCGAGCATGCCGGAGAGCGGGAGCAGGAAGAACGCGCCGAGGAACACGACCGGGACCACCGCGAGCGCGATGGTCCCCAGTCGTAGCCCTCGGTTGCCGCTCACCGGGTGGTGATCTCCCCCCAGGTGGTCAGCCACTCGTCCCGGTTCGCGGCGACCTCGTCGGGGTCGACGGTGAGCGGCTCGTCGGGGACCTTCGCCCACTGCGCCCACAGCTCGGGCAGCTCGACGGAGGTGTCGACGGGGAAGACGTACATGCTCTCCGGCAACGCCTCCTGGAAGGTCGGCGAGAGCAGGAAGTCGATCAGCGCCTTCGCGCCCTCGGGGTTCGAGGCGCCCTCGAGCACGCCGGCGTACTCCACCTGGCGGTAGCAGGTGTCGAGCAGCGCGCTCGTGGTCGGCTCATCGCCACCCTCGGGGATCGTGAACGGCGGGGAGGAGGCGTAGGACAGCACGATCGGCCGGTCGCCGTCACCACCGCCGGCGGTGAAGTCGACGGTGTAGGCGTCGCTCCAGCCGGCGGTGACCCGGGTGCCGTTCGCCATCAGCCGCTCCCAGTAGTCGGTCCACCCGTCGCCGTACTCCGCGATCGTGGCGAGCAGGAAGGCGAGGCCCGGTGAGGAGGTGGTCGCGCCGGGCGTCACGAAGAGGTCCTTGTACGCCGGGTCGGCGAGGTCGTCGAGCGTGGCCGGCGGCTCGATCCCCTTCTCGGCGAACCAGGTGTCGTCGACGTTCACGCACACGTCGCCGAAGTCCACCGGGGTGAGCGCGGCGGCGGCCGCCTCGTCGGGCAGCTCGAAGCCCTCGACCGAGGACGGCGGGTCGGCGGGCTCGTAGTCGGCGAAGACGCCCTCCGACACCGCCCGGGAGGCGAACGTGTTGTCGACCCCGAACGCCGCGTCGGCGATCGGCGAGCCCTTGGTGAGCACGAGCTTGTTGGTCAGCGTGCCGGCGTCCCCGGCGGCCTGCACCTCGACCTCGTACCCGGTCTGCTCGGTGAAGGCGGCGAGCACCTCCTCGGGCACCGACCACGACTCGTGGCTGGCCAGGACGACCTTGGTGTCCGCGGGCCCGGCGGTGCCGTCGGCGGGGTCGGGCTCGTCCGACGTACCGCCGAGCGAGCACGCGCTCAGGGTCAGGCTCAGGGCGGCAGCCGCCGCGAGGCCCGCACCGCGGGCCGGGGTGGTGATGCGCATTGTGCACTCCCAGGTGTTTCGGGAGGGGATCGCACGCGTGCGATCGAGACTCGACTTCCTTCGCCGGTGCTAGCCGGATCAGGTTCGAGGGTCTGCGGCCGTTCCGCACTCTCAGCGCCGGTCGGCGCTCCCCTGTCGTTCTGCGGTCAGGCTACACCTGCGGGCGGTAGCCTCCGCAGCACGCCGGCCCCGATGGAGGTGGACCCATGCCGAGCCTGCGCAGCCGCGCCGTCGCCACGCTGATCCCGCTGCTGCGCGGCGCGAGCGAGGTGGTCGACACCGAGGCGTTCCGGGCCCGCAAGCTGGCCGCGCAGGCGGCCGCGAGGACCGACCCGCCGCGCCGGGTGCTGCGCGGCTTCGAGGTCACCGAGGTCGACGGGGTGGGCTTCCCGGTGCACGACCTGCGGGTGGCCGGTACGACGCCCACCCGCACGTTGTTCTACCTGCACGGCGGCGGTTTCGTCTCGCACGCCGACACCGTCCACTGGCGCTACGTCGCCCGGCTGGCCCGGCGGTTCGACCTGCGCGTGGTGTTCCCGGTCTACCCGCTCACCCCCACGCACACCTGGCGCGACGCCACCGAGCCCCTGCTGCGGCTGTTCGAGCAGGTCGCGATCGAGTCGCCGGGCGGCGTGGTGCTCGCCGGGGACTCCGCCGGCGGCGGCCTCGCGCTGGCGCTGGCGCAGCAGATCGCCCGACGGCCCGGCCCGCAGCCGACCCACCTGGTGCTGGTCGCGCCGTGGGTGGACCTGACCGACACCACCCCGGGCACGATCGAGGCCGCCGGGCGGGACCCGTGGCTGAAGCTGTCGCGGCTGCGGATCTGCGGGGCGTGGTGGGCCGGCGGCGACGACGTCACGCGGCCCGAGGTGAGTCCGGTCAACGGCGACCTCGCCGGGCTGCCGCCGGCGTTGATGTGGTGCGGCACCCGGGACCTGCTGCAGCCGCAGTGCCGGCGGCTGGCCGACCGCGCGGTGGCGGAGGGCTGGCCGCTGAGGTACGTCGAGGAGCCCGGGCTGATCCACGTCTACCCGATCCTGCCGATCCCCGAGGCACGGCGGGCCCTGGCCGAGCTGGCCGGCTTCCTCGCCTAGGTTGGTCGGCATGACCCCGCTCCCCGACCACGGCGTCGAACGCGCCCTGGTCGTGACCGCGCACCCCGACGACGTCGACTTCGCCGCCGCCGGCACGGTCGCGACCTGGACCAAGGCCGGCGTCGAGGTCACCTACTGCGTGATCACCGACGGACAGGCCGGCGGGTTCGACCCCGGCCTCGACCGCGCCGAGATGCCGCGGATCCGCCGCGCGGAGCAGACCGCCGCCGCGCGTGAGGTCGGCGTCGAGCGGCTGGTCTTCCTCGGGTACGTCGACGGCGAGCTCGTCGTCAGCCGCGACCTGGTGCGCGACCTGACCCGGGTGGTCCGGCAGGTGCGTCCGCAACGGGTGCTGATCCAGAGCCCCGAACGCGACTGGGACCGGCTCGCCCCGTCGCACCCCGACCACCTCGCCGGTGGGGAGGCCGCGACGCAGGCGTTGTACCCGGCGGCCGGCAACCCGTTCGCGTTCCCCGAGCTGCTCGGCGACGAGGGCCTCGAGCAGTGGTCACCGCGGGAGCTGTGGATCGCCGACCACCCGCGCGGCAGCAACCACGCCGTGGACGTCACCGACCACTTCGACGCGAAGATGGCCGCGCTGCTGTGCCACGACAGCCAGCACCCGGACCGCGAGGGGCTGACCGCGATGATGCGCGAGGAGCTCGCGCGGGTGGCCGGGGTGCACGGCCTTGCTGCCGGTCGGTTGGCCGAGCAGTTCGCCGTACACGCGCTGCCCTGACGCCGCCGCGGGCGCCCGGGGTTTCGAGACGCTCGCAGGCTCGCTCCTCAACCACCGGAGCTCGGCTCGCTCCTCAACCACCGGGGTTTCGAGACGCTCGCAGGCTCGCTCCTCAACCACCGCAGAGCGCACGGTTGTGCGCAATCCGCCCATCGCATGCACCAGCATGAATGGCTTGGGCGCCCCATGGATTTGCACGTTCAAAGTGTTACGGCATCGTTACGGGTTCCCGTTGCGGACGCTGTGCGGAACCGATGTTCTCGGAACCAACCGGTACGCGGACCGCGCCCATCCGAGCGGCCGGACCGGAGTCCAGCAGAAGAGGAGCACAGCACATGCGATCACCGAAGGCTCGCCGTGGCTTGTCCGCGGCCGCCATCATGCTCAGCGCTGGCCTCGTCCTCGCTTCGTGTGGCGGAGATGACGACGGGGGCAGCACGAGCGCAGGTGGCACCGCACCCGGCGAGGGCAAGGCCGAGTGCGAGGGGATGACCGAGTGGGGGGACCTGAGCGGCAAGAAGGTCAGCCTCTACACCTCGATCGTCGCTCCCGAGGACCAGCCCCACATCGACTCCTACGACCTCTTCGAGGAGTGCACCGGGGCGGAGGTCGTCTACGAGGGCTCGAAGGAGTTCGAGGCGCAGCTCGTCGTCCGCGTCAAGAGCGGCAACCCGCCGGACCTGGCCTACATCCCGCAGCCCGGCCTGCTCAACACCCTGGTCAACGACACCGGCAAGGTCATGGAGGCGCCGCAGAGCGTCTCGGACAACGTGGACGAGTTCTTCGGTGAGGACTGGCGTGGCTACGGGTCGGTCGACGGCACGCTGTACGCCGCACCGCTGGGCGCCAACGTGAAGTCGTTCGTGTGGTACTCCCCGAAGATGTTCGAGGAGAACGGCTGGGAGATCCCGCAGACCTGGGACGACATGATGGCGCTGTCCGACGAGATCGCGAGCACCGGCATCAAGCCGTGGTGTGCGGGCATCGGCTCCGGTGACGCCACCGGCTGGCCGGCCACCGACTGGCTCGAGGACGTCATCCTCCGCGAGGCGGGCCCGGACGTCTACGACCAGTGGGTCAACCACGAGATCGCTTTCAACGACCCGGCGATCGTCGCCTCGCTGGACCGCGTCGGCGACATCCTCAAGAACGAGAAGTACGTCAACGGCGGCTTCGGCGACGTGAAGTCGATCGCCTCGACCGAGTTCCAGGACGGCGGCCTGCCGATCCTCGACGGCAAGTGCGCGCTGCACCGCCAGGCGAGCTTCTACGCCGCCAACTGGCCCGAGGGCACCGAGGTCGCGGAGAACGGTGACGCCTTCGCGTTCTACCTGCCGCCGGTGAGCGAGGACTTCGGCCGCCCGGTCCTCGGCGGTGGCGAGTTCGTCGCTGCGTTCGCCGACCGTCCCGAGGTGGTCGCGTTCCAGACCTACCTGTCCAGCGACACGTGGGCCAACGAGAAGGCCAAGGCCACCCCGGCCGGCGGCTGGGTCAGCGCCAACAAGGGCCTGGACGTGAACAACCTGGTCAGCCCGATCGACAAGCTCTCCGCCGAGACGCTTGCCGACCCCGAGGCGGTCTTCCGCTTCGACGGCTCCGACCTGATGCCCGGAGCCGTCGGCGCCGGCAGCTTCTGGAAGGAGATGACCGCCTGGATCACCGGTCAGAGCACCCAGGAGAGCCTCGACAAGATCGAGAACTCCTGGCCGTGACCTGACATGAGGTCCTGAATCGACAGCGGGGACGTGGCAGTTGCCGCGTCCCCGCTGCATTCGGGGTCGAGGACTGGCAGGATCGACGCCGAGCCGGGATTCCCGGCCGGCACGGAGGAGGACGGATGTCAGCAGGCGAGAAGCTGCTCCAGATGCTCATCGTCATCGGGCTGTTCGTCGGCGTGGTCGCAGTGCTGCTGCTCATCGCCGACCGGATGGAGTCCGGCCGTTCCGACAAGCCGCGCTCCCGCGCCACCCGCGGGATCCTGGACTTCCTGCAGAGCAGCTCGTTCATCCTTCCGGCGGTGCTGATGATCGCCCTGGGCCTGCTCTACCCGGGGCTGCGCACCATCTACGAGTCCTTCCGCGACTCCAGCGGCAACAGCTTCATCGGCTGGGAGAACTACCAGACGATCTTCACCGACCCCGCCAAGCTCACCGTGCTGCGCAACACCGCCCTGTGGGTGATCGTCACGCCGGTGGTGGCCACCTTCGTCGGCCTGGTGTACGCCGTGCTCGTCGACAAGGCCCGCTTCGAGAAGATCGCCAAGAGCCTGATCTTCCTGCCGATGGCGATCTCGCTCGTCGGCGCCTCGCTGATCTGGAAGTTCGTCTACGACTACCGGGCCACCGAGAACGACCAGATCGGCCTGGCCAACCAGCTCCTGAAGTCCCTGGGCTTCGACACCTACCGGTTCCTGCTCAATGACCCGTGGAACACGCTGTTCCTGATCGTGATCATGATCTGGGTCCAGGCCGGCTTCGCGATGACGGTGCTCTCGGCCGCGATCAAGGCGATCCCCGACGACATCGTCGAGGCGGCGCGGCTCGACGGGGTGTCGGGCTGGAAGATGTTCCGTCACATCACTGTGCCGAGCATCCGCCCGTCCCTGATCGTCGTGCTCACCACCATCAGCATCACCACCCTGAAGGTCTTCGACATCGTCCGGACGACCACCGGCGGCAACTTCAACACCAGCGTGCTGGCCTACGACTTCTACGTCGAGAGCTTCCGCTCCTTCAACTCCGGACTCGGCGCCGCGCTCGCCGTGCTGCTGTTCCTGCTCGTCACACCGATCGTGATCTACAACGTGCGTCAGATGCGGAAGCTGGAGGCCCGATGACCACCACCACTCCCCCCGCACCCGAGGCCCTCGCTCCGGCCGCCGAAGGACGCGCCGGCCGGGCGGCCAAGAACGCCCACAAGCGGCTCACCTCACCGTGGGCCTCCCTCATCGCCGTGGTCATCGCGGTGCTGTGGACGATCCCGACCGCGGGCCTGTTCATCTCCTCGTTCCGGCCCCAGGCATCGGTGCAGAGCAGCGGCTGGTGGACCTGGTTCACCAACCCCGAGGTCACCTGGGACAACTACGAGGTCGCCCTCTCCGGCAGCAACACCAACCTCGCGACGTACTTCATCAACTCGATCGTGATCACGATCCCGTCGGTGATCATCCCGATCTCGCTGGCCACCATGGCCGCCTACGCGTTCGCGTGGATGCGCTTCCCCGGTCGGCACTTCCTGTTCGTGGCGATCTTCGCGCTGCAGATCGTGCCGATCCAGGTGACGATGATCCCGCTGCTCACGCTGTACGTGAACCCGCCGTTCGGGTTGCCCCAGCTGGCCGGTGCAGCCGCGCCCGGCGGCGGCTTCTACACGATCTGGCTCTCCCACGCGATCTTCGGTCTGCCGCTGGCGATCTACCTGCTGCACAACTTCATGAAGGAGATCCCGGGCGAGCTGATCGAGTCCGCCCGCGTCGACGGAGCCGGGCACGTCGCGATCTTCACCCGGATCATGCTCCCGCTGATGACCCCGGCGATCGCGGCGTTCGGCATCTTCCAGTTCCTGTGGGTGTGGAACGACCTCCTGGTGGCCCTGGTCTTCGGCGGCGGCAGCCTCGACATCTCCCCGCTGACCGTGCGTCTGGCGGAGCTGTCCGGCACCCGCGGCCAGGACTGGCACATCCTCTCGGCAGGCGCGTTCGTCTCGCTGGTCGTGCCGCTGATCGTGTTCCTGTCGCTGCAGCGGTACTTCGTCCGCGGCCTGCTGGCCGGCAGCGTGAAGGGCTAGCTGCCCGAGCCCCGGGACAGCTCGTCGCGGGCGCCGTGGGCGAGCTCGGCGTACCACTCGAAGGACCGCTTCGGGGTGCGGCCGAGGTCGGTGCGGTCCACGTGCACCAGCCCGAAGGTCTTCGTGTAGCCCTCGGCCCACTCGAAGTTGTCCATCAGGGTCCACGCCACATAGGCGCGCACGTCCGCGCCCGCCTCCCGCGCCCGCTCCACCGCGGCGAGGTGGTCGCGCAGGTAGTCGATCCGGTCCTGGTCGTCGACCACACCGTCGGCGGTGAGCTCGTCGTCGGCGAAGGCGGCGCCGTTCTCGGTGACCACCAGCGGCAGGCCGGTGCGCCGGTGGGTCTCGACGAGCAGCTCCTCGAGGCCGCGCGGCTCGATCTCCCAGCCGATGTCGGTGCGCGGACCGCGCGGGGTGAACCGGACGTTCTCGACGCCGGGGAAGGCGCCGACCTCGGCGTCACCGCCCTCGTCCTGCCCCGCGTCCTGCCCCGCGTCCTGCCCCGCCGCTGCGCTGTCGGCGGTGTCGACCCGGCTCGGCGTGTAGTAGTTGATGCCGAGCCAGTCCGCCGAGCCCTTCACCAGGTCCAGGTCGCCGTCGCGCACGACGTCGGGGTCGGCGAGCACCGGGGCGATCCGGAGCAGGCGCTCGTCGTACTCACCGTCGACGAGGGGGCCCAGCCACACCCGGTTGCGGATCGCGTCGACCCCGTCGGCGGCGTCGGCGGCCTCGGGGCGGTCGGGCCAGACCGGGGTCAGGTTCAGCGCGATGCCGACCGTGTCGGCGCCGGCCTCGTGCATGCGCGCGGCGGCGAGGCCGTGGCTGAGCATCAGGTGGTGGGCGGCGCGGTGCGCCTCCCCGCCCTCGCGACGGCCGGGGGCGTGGCGGCCGGCGGCGTAGCCGAGGTACGCCGCGCACCAGGGCTCGTTGTGCGTGGCCCAGACCTTGACCCGGTCGGCAAGGTGCTCGTGCACGACCATCGCGTAGTCGGCGAACGCCTCGGCGGTGTCGCGGTTGAGCCAGCCGCCGTTGTCCTCGAGGGCCTGCGGGAGGTCCCAGTGGTAGAGGGTGACCATCGGCGTGACGTTGCGGGCCAGCAGCGCGTCGACGAGCCGGTCGTAGTAGGCCAGCCCGCGGGGCTCGACCGTGCCGGTGCCCGCCGGCATCACGCGGGGCCAGGCGACCGAGAACCGGTAGTAGCCGACGCCCAGCCGCGCGACGAGGTCGGCGTCGTCGCCGATGCGGCCGTAGGAGCCGCACGCGTCGGTGCCGTCGCTGCCGTCGACGATCGCGCCGGGGACTAACGTGTACGTGTCCCAGATCGAGGGACCCTTGCCGTCGGCGGTGGCGGCACCCTCGACCTGGTACGACGCGGTCGCGGTGCCGTAGGCCAGCGGGCTGCCCGGAGCAGGAAGGTGCGCAGTCATGCGCCCAACCTACGGCGACCCCGGAACCGACCGTTGCTGACACGGCGAGACCGCCGCCCGTGGTGCGCCGGACGGCGGTCTCGAACCGAGGTGGAGGAGCCTCAGGGCGTGCGGCTCTGGACGTCCTCGGACACGTTCTGGGCCGAGGACTGCCCCTCCTGCTTGACGTTCTGGGCAGACTCCTGCGCAGAGCTCTTGACCTGCTGGGCGGCCTCGGCGGCCGACTCCTTCAGGCTCTCGCCCATGTCCTGACCGACGGACTTCGCCTCGTCGATCACCGGCGCACCGTGCTCCTTGGCCTTCTCCACGACCTGCTGGGCGGCCTGTGCCTCCTTCTCGCTGGCCGGCAGCAAAGCGGAGACGAGCATGCCGGCGCCGAAGGCGATCAGCCCTGCGGCCAAGGGGCTGCCCTCGGTCTGCCGGGTCACCGTCGACACCGCTCCCTGGGCGCCCTCGGCCACCGAGTCTGCGGCGCTCGAGGCGCCGGATGAGATGCTGCCGCCGGCCGACGAGAAGCCCTGACGGGTCTGGTCGGCGCTGCCCATCACCTTGTCGCGGACCGAGCGCATCCGCCCGCGCGCGGCGTCCTTGCGGCGCTGCATGATCTGGCCGGGACTGACCCGGTCGGTCAGCGCGTCGAGGTCCCGGGCGAGGTCCTGCCGGGTGCCGGCGATGTCCCTGGTCAGCTGTTCTTCTGTGCCTTGGCCCATTGTGCGTCCTCCTTGAGCGTCCTCTGTGTGGTCTCGAGTGTCGGGTTGACCTGCTTGAGCTCCTTGCGCCCGCGCTGACCCAGCACGGCGGCGACGACGCCCCAGATGACGGTGACGATCAGCGCGGCGAGCGCGGTGTGCATCCAGGTGTCGAGCAGGAACATCACGGCCAGGGACAGGAACAGCAGCGCAAGGTGACCGGTCACGCCGGCGCCCCCGAGCAGTCCTGCACCCTTGCCGGCCTTGGCGGCCTCGGCCTTCGCCTCCGTCTTCGCCAGGTCGAGCTCCTGCTTGACCAGCGTGGTGAGGTTGTCCGCGATGTCACCGAGGATCTCGCCGAGGGACCGGTCCTCGCCAGCCGGTGCGCTTCCCGGGCTCCCGGGGGTGCCGGGGCTGCCGTGGACGGTCATGCCAGGCCCCTCTGGTCCATGGTCGTGCCCGGCTCACCAGGGGTGGCGCCGGTCGGGTAGGCCGTCGGCTGCCTCGGAGTGCCGACACCCGCGACCGGGTCACCCGATGCGGTACCTGCGGGGCCGGTGACGCCCGCGGCGGGGCTGCCGTGCGACGTGCCCGCAGGGGGTGCCGGAGTGGTGGCGCGGACGTCGTCGTACAGCGGGGTCGCGCTGCGGCCCGCGCCCCCGGCGTCGTCGCTCTGCGCCTTCTTCGCACCACGTGTCAGCCGGCCGGCGACGACGCCGGCGGCCAGTGCGCCCAGCAGGAACGTGCCCGGCCGACGCCGGGCGAACGAGCGAACCTCGTCGAGGAGCTCGGTCGGCTCGCGGCCGTCCATGCGCCCGCTGAGCTCGTGGGCGCGGTCGGCCAGCTGGCGCGCCAGGTCCTGCGCCATCCCGGACGGCGCCTGCTCCCCCTGGGCCATCTTCTCGACGTCGTCGCCGAAGGAACGCAGCATCGAGACCAGGCGGTCCCGTTGGGTGCGCGACTGCTCGTCGACCTGGCTCATCGCTTCGTCGAGAAGGCTCCTGGCCTGCTCCTTGGAGTCCTCGACCACGCTCTTGGCCTCGGACTTGGCAACGTCGGCGATGTGCTTGCTCTCGTCGGCGGCGGTGCCTGCTGCCTGCTTGGCCTGCTCCTTTGCCCCGTCTCCGGAGCCCTGGGAAGGCGTGGTGCCCCCGGTCACCCCTGTGGGCCCGGGCGTCATGGGTGTGCTGCTCATGTGCATCCTCCCTCGCTTGTGTCCACCGGCCGTACCCCTCGACTCCGCCCGCATGCACGGCGGCCCCTCGTTGGCGCCACAATGAGCCACATGAGCTCGATCCACCTCGCGACCTTCGACGAGATCGGCCCGAGGACCGGCTACCTGCTCTGGCAGCTGCGCGAGCGGGTCTTCGTCGTCGAGCAGGAGTGCGCCTACCTCGACCTCGACGGGCGCGACCTGGAGCCGGATACCCGTCACGTCTGGGTGGAGGACTCGGGTGTCCCGGTGGCGTACCTGCGTGTCCTGCAGGACCCCGAGGAGATGCGGATCGGCCGGGTCGTCGTCGACGCCGCGCACCGCGGCCGCGGCCTGGCTCGCCGCCTGATGGCCGCCGCCCTGGACGTCGTCGAGCCGCGGCCGTGCCGGCTCGACGCGCAGTCCTACCTGGTCGGCTGGTACGCCGGCCTTGGCTTCGAGCCCTGCGGGCCGGAGTTCCTCGACGACGGGATCCCCCACGTCCCAATGCGCCGGGTCGGCTAGTCGGTGCGGACCCGGCCGTACACCTGCTGCAGCATGTCGGACACCCCGGTGACCGCGAAGACCGCAGCCCAGGCACGGGCCGGGCGGGGCGCCAGCGCGAGGCCGGCCACGTAGCCGGTGCCGACCCACTGGCCCAGGCAGAACGGGCAGGTCAGCAGCTCGCCGATGGTGTGCCGGACCCGGCCACCGCGGGCCTTCTCGTTGAGCTCGGCCGAGCCCGCCGGCTCGTCGAACTCCGTGAACGGCGCCCGGATCGGCGCTGTCACAGAGCCCTTGGACACCAGCCGGGTGAACTTGTGCGTGGCGAGCGCTCCGAGGGCGAGGTCGGCCAGGTCGTAGCGCTCGGGCAGCCCCCGGCCGGTGGCGCGGCCGGCCATCGACACCGCGGTGACGGCGAGGGCGAAGGCGGTGAGGCTTCCGGCGTACCCGGGGAGCGACACCTCGCCCTGCTCGTCGTACTCCCGAGCCTCCTCGGAGACGCGGTCACGGGCGTGTTCGGCGTGCTTCCTGGCCATGCTGCGGAGGGACTCGCTCATGCACGAGGCGTACCCGGCTCAGGCAGCAGGCAATCGTGCGAAGTGGTGCGCGCCGTCGACCTCGACGCGGCTGACGCGTCCCTGGGCGGCGAGCAGGTCGAGGTGCGCGGCGGTCTCCAGCGTGGCGAGCGCGGCGTTGAACAGGTCGAGGTCGCGCATGCTGCGGTGGTGCCGGGTCCAGGGCAGCTCGCACGCGACGTCGTACGCCGTACCGAGCCCGGACTCGACCGCCTGCAGGCACAGGGCGAGCCGCTCGTCGTGGTGGGCCACCAGCTCGTCGATCCGCGCGTGCGAGCTCTCGGTCACCGGACCGTGCGCAGGCAGAAGCCGCATGTCAGGCAGCGCCCGCACCTTCGCCAGCGAGGCGAGGAAGTCGCCGAGCGGCTGCTCGGCGGGCACCGGCTCGAAGCCGATCGACGGGGTGATCGTCGGCAGCACGTGGTCGCCGGCGAACAGCAGGCCGTCGGTGGCGTCGACGAAGACGTGATGACCTCGGGTGTGGCCCGGAGTCGCGACCGCGGTGAGCGCCCGGCCGGCGACGTCGAGCGTCGGGTCACCGGAGAGCCACTCGTCGGGGTAGGCCCACATCGCCAGGTCCGGCCTCGAGGTCGACATCATCGACTCCCACTTCGCGCCGATGCCGGCGGCGCCGCTCTGCCGCAGCCGAGCGATGACGGGGTCCTCGGTGACGGTGTCGTCGCGCATCAGGTCCAGCGTGGGCTTGTCGCCGAGCCCGAGGCTGACGTGCGAGCCCACCTCGCGGCGTACGACGACCGCCTGCGTGTAGTGGTCGCGGTGCACGTGGGTGACCAGGAACCGGGTGATGTCGCCGACCTCGTAGCCGATCGCCGCGAGCGAGGCGTCGAGCTGCTTGCGGGAGTCCTCGATCGCCCAGCCGCCGTCGATCAGCACCAGGCCGTGCTCGCTCTCCAGGGCGTAGACGTTGACCGCCCGAAGGCCGTCCATCGGCAGGGGCAGCGGGATCCGGTGGATGCCGGGGGCGACCTCGTGGGCGCCGGGTTCGGTCCAGTGTGGGGCTTCGGTCACGAGGACGAGCCTCGCACGAGGCCCCGGCCGGTGACCATCGGGAGGTCCTTCGCGGTCACCAGGCCGGGCGGGGCCGCGACGACCGCCTCGACGGCGTTGACCAACCGCATCGCGGTGGTGATCATCCCCGAGACGTTGTGGTCGCCGCTCTCGCCGTGGTGGACCAGGTCCAGCACGATGTGAGGCTCGCCGGTGATCCGGACCCGGTAGCAGCCGCCACCCTCCGGCGGCTGCGGCCACTCGGGCATCTGCTCCGGCGAGGTCCGCGTGACGTGCTCGAGGACCACGCGCGGGACGCCGTCGACCTGCCCGACCACCTCGAACCTGACTGCACCGAGCGTGCCCTTCTCGATCCGCACCGACGCGGTGTCGATGTCCCGGTCGGCGGGCACGCGCTCGACGCGCTCGACCAGCGGCTCGTCGAGGGTGACGTCGAGCGCGTCGGCGATCTGCCGCACGACGCTCCCCCACGCCATCGCGAGGATCCCCGGCTGGAACAGCATGGGTACGTCGTCCAGCGGCTTGCCGAAGCCGAAGATCTCCCGCATCACCACCGGCTGGTAGTACGTCGAGTAGTCGGCGATCTCGTAGCAGCGGACCTCGTCGATCCGCTGGCACACGCTGGTCAGCGCCAGCGGCAGGACGTCGTTGGCGAAGCCGGGGTCGATCCCGTTCACGTGCAGGGAGGCACCACCTGCCACGCCGGCGTCGTGGATCCGCTTCACCATGTCGTCGGGGAGGATCCCGTAGGGATGCTGGAGCACGACCGGCCCGCTGGAGACGACGTTGATGCCGTGCTCGAGGAACATCACCAGGTCGTCGATCGCCTCGAACATCCGGTCGTCGGTCATCGCGGTGTGCACGATGCAGTCCGGCTTCAGCGCCAGCAGGGCGGCGGCGTCGTTCGTGGCCGGGACACCGAGCGTGCGGCCCAGGCCGGCCAGCTCGCCGGCGTCCCTGCCGGCCTTCTCCGGGTTCGACACCCACACGCCGACCAGCTCGAGCTCGGGCCTGGCGTCGATGCCGGCGATCGCGTGCCGGCCGACGGTGCCGGTCGACCAGGCCACCACCCGCAGCGTCATGACCGCAGCTCCAGGTCCGGCAGCCGCAGGTCGAGGTTGGGCTGCTCGAGCCCGCCGTCGACCTCGAGCACCTTGCCGGTGACGTAGCCGCCGGCGCGCGAGGACAGGTACAGCACCGCGGCGGCGATGTCCTCCGCCTCGCCGATCCGGCCCAGCGGCGTCATCGACTCCATCTCGGTGCGCGTGCGCTCGTCGGAGGCGACGAACTCCAGCGCCGAGGTCAGCACCGAGCCGACGGCGATCGCGTTGACCCGGATGTGCGGGGACAGGTCGCGGGCGGCGAGCCGCGTGTAGTGCGCCAGCGCCGCCTTCGCGGTGCCGTAGGCCAGATACCCGCGACCTGATACGCGGCCCACCACCGAGCTGATGTTGACGATCGCGCCGCCCTGGTGCTCCAGCATCCGCGGCACCGCGGCGCGCACCAGCGCGTGGGCGGTGCTCACGTTGAAGTGGAACGCCTCCTCGAGGTAGGCCGGGTCGGTGTCCAGCAGCGCGTTGGGGATCGTGCCGCCGACGTTGTTGACCACGATGTCGAGCCGGCCCAGCCCGTCGTACGCCGCCTCCGCGAGCCCGGCGACCGCGTCGAGGTCCGACAGGTCGGCAGGTACGACGACCGCACGCCGGCCGGCCTCCTCGACCCGCGCGGCGACCTTCTCCAGCTGGTCGGCGCTGCGCGACGAGATCACCACGTCCGCCCCGGCCTGTGCCAGCGCGACCGCGGTGGCTGCGCCGATGCCGCGCCCCGCGCCGGTCACGACGGCGACCTGTCCTTCGACTTTGAACCGATCGAGTATCACGACATCTCCAGCCCTGAGGTGAAGCCAGAAATGTAACAGGTTCTAGTTCGCCTGCCCAGGCTCCCCGCGCTCGAGTAACGCGGGGTTATGGACGGAAGACACGCGTCATGTCACGTGCGGAGCGTCCACAACCCCGCACTACTTGACGGTCCGGGTGGGGGCGGAGCTCAGGCGAAGGCGGCGACCCGGACGGTGAAGCCGTCGTCGGCGAGGTCGTAGTCGAGCACGTCGACGAGCTGCCGGCTGGCCCAGAGCCCGATCCCCTGCTCGGGGCGACGCGGACGCGCCCAGCCGAGCAGCGGGTCGTCGATGCCGTGGCCCTGGTCGGTGACCGTGCACACCACCTGCGTGTCGGCGGCCCAGAGCCTCAGCCGCACCGGCGGCTTGCCGTGCTCGTGGGCGTTGGCCACGACCTGCCCGACCGCGGCGACGAAGTCGTCGACCTTGCGCCGCGGCAGGTCGGTGAACATGGTGGCGGCGTACACCTCCATGCGCAGCTCCATCAGGTCCTCGCCGGGCTCGAGCACCATCCGCGGCGCCGAGCCCTGCACCGCCAGCGGCGGGGTGCGCAGCTCGTCGCGACCCATCAGCGCGGCCGGCGGGACGTAGTCGGGGTTGTCGTGCCGGCCGTCGCCGGCGACGAGCCCGGAGCGGGCGCGCTTCATCGGCTCGATGATCACCGACGGCAGCCGGGAGGTGTCGTACGGGCACAGGGTGCGGAACGGGAGGTCGGCGAAGACCTCGTTGACGGCGGCCTCGTAGCGCACCCACTCCTGCCAGGGCAGGATGCTGTCGGCGAAGTCGATGAACCCCATCGCGCGGTAGCCGCGCACGCCCTCGCGCAGGCCCTTCTCCATCACGCGGCGGTAGCTGTCGAGGGCCGCGGCGGGGCTGCTGTAGTGCGGCCGCTCGGCGAAGACGACCTGCTCGTCACCGGCAAAGACGGCCCGGAGCAGGGGCGTCACGAAGTGGCTGCCGGTGTTCACCATGACGACCTCGTCGGCCGCGATGCCCTCACGCACGAAGGCAAGCGCCGCCGAGACGAGGATGTCCTCGTCGTCGTAGAAGATCCCGTCGTGCTGGATCGTCCGGCGACCGTCGTGTACGGCGGACACTGCTGCTCCCCTGATCAGGCCCCCGCTAGTGGCTTGGTACATCCAAGCAGTACCCACTGCTCACCGGAGCAAGCGACCCGCGCGTCAGATGGTCTGGACAGCGAGCTGCTCCTCCTCGACCACCGGGCAGTGGGTGCGGGAGTAGATCGTCGGCATGCACCTGTTGCAGTGGATGCACAGGCCCTCGTCGGTCACCCCGTCCTGCATCCGGCGCAGCAGGTCCGGCTCGCGCAGCAGCGCACGCGCCATGGCGACGTACTCGAAGCCCTCGGCCATCGCCAGGTCGAGGGTCTCGCGCCGGGTGATCCCGCCGAGCAGGATCAGCGGCAGGTCCAGCCGCTCGCGGAAGCGGCGTGCCATCGGCAGCATGTAGGCCTCCTCGAACGGGTAGCTGCGGAAGAACCGGCCGCCGACCAGCTTCAGCCCCCAGCGCTGCAGCGGCGGCATCGCGTCGGCGAACTCCTTGAGCGGCACGCCACCTCGGAAGAGGAACATCGGGTTGGTCAGCGAGCTGCCCGAGGTCAGCTGGAGCGCGTCGAGCGCGCCGTCGGCCTCCAGCATCGAGGCCACGTCGAGGCTCTCCTCGACCTTGAACCCGGTGCTGACCCCGTCGTGCATGTTGAGCTTGGCGGTGATCGCGACCTGGTCGCCGACCGCGTCGCGCACGGCACGGACCACCTGGCGGGCGAAGCGGGCGCGGTTCTCCAGCGACCCGCCCCAGCGGTCCTTGCGCCGGTTCAGGTTGGGACTCAGGAACGAGCTGAGCAGGTAGTTGTGCCCGAGGTGCATCTCGAGGCAGTCGAAGCCGGCGCTCGCAGCGAGCTGCGCCCCGCGCACGTAGTCGCGCGTCACGCGGGTGATGTCTGCCTCGCTGGCCGTGTGCACCATCTGCATGCTGAGCGGGCTGGGCATCCGGTACGACGACAGCGCGCGTGCCTGGTTGGACCGCCCGTTGGCGACCGGACCGGCGTGCCCGAGCTGACCGGCGACCGCCGCACCCTCGGCGTGCACGGCGTCGGTGAGCCGCTGCAGGCCGGGGACCGCCTCGGGCCGCAGGTAGATCTGGTGCCGGTCGGTGCGACCCTCGGGCGACACGGCGAGGTAGGCGACCGTGGTCATCCCGACCCCGCCCCGTGCGACAGCGAGGTGGTAGTCGATCAGCTCGTCGGTCACGAGCGCGTCCGGCGTGGCGCCCTCGAAGGTGGCCGCCTTCACCACACGGTTGCGCATCCACACCGGACCGAGAGTGGCGGGGGCGAAGACGTCAGG
This sequence comes from Nocardioides pakistanensis, assembly GCF_054781215.1. Taxonomy (NCBI): domain Bacteria; kingdom Bacillati; phylum Actinomycetota; class Actinomycetes; order Propionibacteriales; family Nocardioidaceae; genus Nocardioides; species Nocardioides pakistanensis. Next base: position 74,120 of record NZ_BAAGUV010000022.1, read on the forward strand.
AGGCTGGGTCACAGCCTGAAACGATAACAGGTTCTACTACGCGGGAGTGTGGTGCTCCAGCTGCAGCGCGAGCCGCTCGCCCCACGCGCGCGCCCGCTCGAGCTCACCGGCCTGGAGCGGTCCGGCGCTGTCCTCGACGTAGAAGCTCTCCGGCTTCGACGCGGTCGTGTAGCCCAGCCTTCGCAGCGCCTTGGACGCCGCCTTCGCCGCCGAGCCCGGAAGGTGCCGGACCTTGCCGACCCGGGTGTCGAAGGTCGCCACCATCTCCGAGTGCGGGCCGGAGTGCAGCTTGTCGATCCACTCCCGGATCCCCTCCCCGGGCGCGCCGGTCGCGCCTTGGCGCACCGCGTCCTCACGGGTACTGCCGCGCGACATCGAGAACGCGTGCGTCGGACCACCCACGACGAGCAGGTCCACCAGCTGCAGCAACGGCGCGGGGGCGTGGGCGGCGTCGACGAGCTCCACCTCGAGGTGCCCACGCAGTCCCTCGGCGATCGCGTCGGCCACCTTGCCGGTGTTGCCCCACATCGACTCGTAGACGACCAGTGCCTTCATCTCACACGCCTGTCTGTGCTGCCGTTCTGCGCCTGTCTGTGCTGCCGTTCTGTGCCTGTCTGTGCCTGCGCCCTGCCTGTGCCTGCGCCCTGCCTGTGCCTGCGCCCCGCCTGTGCCTACGCCGCGGGAGGCGGGCCGGCCGGCGGTACGGCGGGTCCGGCCGCTCGTTCGTGCCGACCGCCGGCGCCGTGCAGCGCCCCGAGCACGAGCGCGATCGCGACGACCAGGAGCAGCCCGCCGACGACCAGGAGGCCGACGGCGATCCCGGTGAGCGCGGGGACCGTGGCGCCCACCGAGACGTCAGCGCTGACGCCCGCGCCGGCATCGGCGTTCATCAGCACGACCGTCCAGTCGCCGCCCTCGGCCTCCCAGGTGAGCTCCTGCTCGCCGGTGCCGGTCGTCGACGCGGTCCAGATGTCGGTCTCGGCGGGAGGCGCGTCCGGGGCGCCGCCGAGGCTGGCACGGAACTGCGGGTCGAGCGCGTCGCCGCCCTCGAAGCCGGTCAGGGTGTCGTGCCCGACGCCGGCGAGGTAGGCCTCGACGTCGGCGCTGGGCGCCACCCCGACGAACAGCTCGTCACCTGCGGCCGCGTCGGCCCGCACGGCGACCTCGCCGAGCAGCGCTTCGGGCACCACGTCACCGGTGGAGCCGGCGTCGATGTCCAGCGGCTCGCTGGCGATCGCGTAGCCCTCGGTGCTCAGCACCCGGCTCGGGCTCATCAGGAAGCCGTCGTCGGTGCGCAGCGTCGCGTCGGCCACCGCGAGCGTCGTACCGCCGAGGAGGAAGCCGCCCGCCGCGAGGAAGGCCAGCGCACCCATCACCACGGCGACGATGCGTCCGGGACCCCAGGAGACCTGGCCGCCGGCCGTCGGCGCCTGCCCAGCCGGGGGCTGGCCTGCCGGAGGCTGTCCGACGGGGGCCTGTCCGACGGGGGCCTGTCCGACCGGCGTAGAGCCGGCCGGGGGCTGGCCGACTGGAACGTCGCCGACTGGAGCTTGACCGACGGCAGCTTGGCCGGCCGCGCCGGGGGGCGCAACGGCCTGCCCCGGTGCGGCCGGAAGCGTGGGCATCGCGACCCGAGCCATCCCGTCCGGGTCGGCCCCACCCATGTCCAGCCGGAACGGCGGGTACTCGTCGGTCATCAGCCCGGCGTAGGCGGCGACGCGCAGCACCCAGCGGTTCAGGCCGAGAAGGAGGTCGAAGAGCTGCTGCGGGTAGCGGCCGGTGAACAGCAGCACGACCCCGGCCACCAGCGCGAGCAGGCCGATCAACCCGCCGCCCCAGCTCCACTCGGCGCCGTCGCCACGCGACGCGGTGTCCCAGGCGAGGTAGAGACCGCCGCTGGTCAGCAGCCCGACGATCAGGTAGTGCGGGATGGCCAGCAGCCACCACTTCACCAGGACGAGCCCGCGCGAGAGCCGCTCCGGGTAGTCCACGGTCAAGTGCGCGGGGTAGTCGGGGACCTCGGCCAGCGTGAACGGCGGGTACCGGTCGGTGCCGAAGGCACCGGCGGCGTAGTACGCGACCCGCCAGCTCCACCGGAGCACCCCGACGTTGAACTCGAAGATCGATCGCGGGTAGCGGCCGGTGGCCACGATCGCGACCAGCGCCACGGCGCTGAGCACCACGAAGGTGAGCCACAGGAAGGCCAGCACGACGTAGTGCGGGATCAGCAGCACCCACTTCACCAGCCACAGCCAGCGGCTCAGCTTGGTGTCGAGGGTCGCCTCGACGTGGACGGGGTAGGTGGTCGCAGTCACGGCTGATCGCCTCCAGACGCAAGGGTCCTGGTACCAGCGCACAGCAGTCCCCGACCCCGCGAAAGGTGCGGAGGTCACCGGGCTCGGGACCTCCATCCCGAGCCCGACAAACCGGGCAGTCGCAAGAGGGGAACCAATACCCCCGGGGGTAGGACTTTCGACCCTGAGTCACGCCGACCGCGCCACCTAGCGTTGATGACGCAAGCAAAGACGGCCAAAGGAGGACGTTGTGAAGGACCTGCTGATCTTGGGGGCCGGCACAGCCGGCACGATGATCGCGAACAAGCTGCACCGCAAGCTCCCGAAGGGCGAGTGGCGCATCACCATCGTCGACCGCGACGACCGGCACAACTACCAGCCGGGCTACCTGTTCCTTCCCTTCGGCACCTACTCCGAGAAGCAGATCGTGCGCTCGCGCCGCAGCTTCCTCCCCAAGGGCGTCGACTTCGTGATGGCCGAGGTCGACAAGATCGACCCCGACGCCAGCAGCGTCGCGCTGATGGACGGCCGCACGCTCAAGTACGACTACCTGGTGATCGCGTCGGGCACCACGCCGCGCCCGGACCAGACCCTCGGTATGGCCGACGGCCCCGAGTGGCGCAAGAGCATCTTCGACTTCTACACCCTCGAAGGCGCCAAGGCGCTGGCCGACGCCCTCCAGAAGTTCGACCACGGCCGCCTCGTCGTGCACGTGACCGAGATGCCGATCAAGTGCCCGGTCGCCCCGCTGGAGTTCGTCTTCCTCGCCGAGGCATGGCTCAACGAGCGCGGGATCCGCGACCGGGTCGAGCTCACCTACGTGACGCCGCTGCCGGGTGCGTTCACCAAGCCGGCCGCGTCGCAGCACCTCGGCTCGATGATCGACGAGCGCAAGATCCACCTCGAGACCGACTTCATGATCGAGAGCATCGACAACGAGAAGAAGGCCCTGGTCTCCTTCGACGAGCGCGAGGTCCCCTTCGACCTGCTGGTCACCATCCCGCTGAACATGGGCGCGGACTTCGTGGCCCGCTCGGGGATGGGCGACGACCTGAACTACGTGCCGGTCGACAAGCACACGATGCAGTCGAAGAAGTACCCCAACGTCTTCACCGTCGGTGACGCCGGTGACATCCCCGCCTCCAAGGCCGGGTCGGTCGCCCACTTCGCGGTCGAGATCTTCGTCGACAACTTCCTCGAGCTGATCGAGGGCCGCCCGATGACCGAGTCCTTCGACGGCCACGCGAACTGCTTCATCGAGTCCGGCTACAAGAAGGGCCTGCTGATCGACTTCAACTACGACACCGAGCCGCTGCCCGGCAAGTTCCCGGTCCCGAAGATCGGCCCGCTCGACCTGCTCAAGGAGTCGCGCGCCAACCACATCGGGAAGCTGGCCTTCCGGCACATCTACTGGAACGTCCTGCTGCCGGGCCGCTCGATGCCGATCTCCACGCACATGTCCATGGCGGGGAAGATCCCGCTCGCCACCACCACTGAGAACCAGGAGTAGTAGTCATGCCCACCACCACCATCAACGGTCACGAGATCCACGTCGACGACGAAGGCTTCATGACCGAGTACGACGAGTGGACCGAGGACCTGGGCAAGGCGCTGGCCGCTCAGATCGGCATCGACATGACCGAGGACCACTGGCAGGTCGTCCGGTTCCTGCGCTCGGACTTCAAGGAGCAGGGCGAGACCGCGACCATCCGGCGCGTGCAGACCGCGGGTGGCGTGCCCACCAAGAAGCTCTTCGAGCTCTTCCCGAAGAAGCCCGCTCGCAAGATGTCCTACGTCGCCGGACTCCCCAAGCCCCACGGCTGCGTCTGACCTCGACGCCCACGAGACACAAGAGAGAGAACCCGTCATGACTGACACAGCCAACGCCCCTCTGGTGCCTTCCTTCGACGAGGAGGAGACCGACCGGAAGCTGGCGATCATCTGCTCCAAGGGCAGCCTGGACATGGCCTACCCGGGCCTGATCCTCGGCAACGCCGCCCTCGGTGAGGGCGTCGAGGTGCACATGTTCTTCACGTTCTGGGGCTTCGACATGATCACCAAGAAGACGATGAACGACCTGAAGTTCACCCCGCTGGGCAACACCGCCACCCACATGCCCCAGGGCCTGGGCGGGATCCCCGGCGTGACGCACTTCGCGACCTCGAAGCTGAAGAAGTCGCTGGAGGAGCTCGACATCCCGTCGGTCCCGGACTTCCTGGACCAGATTGTCGCCTCGGGCGGCCACCTGTGGGGCTGCCGGCTCTCCGCCGACATGAACCACCTGACCGAGGCCGACCTCTACGACGACCTCGACGGTGTCATCAACGCCTCCGACTTCATCGAGATGACCGAAGGCGCCCAGATGCTGTTCATCTGACGCATCCACGAACGCCCGGGTCTGGCCATCTTCCCGGGCACCCGGCCGCGCGACACCCACCCGGTGTGCGCGGCCGGTTGGCGTTCAGCGGCCACCCCCCACCCTCAAGTAACGCGGGGTTATGGACGCTGAACACGCGTTGTGCCGCGGTGGATGCGCCCACAACACCGAGGGAGTACGGCGGCCGGCGACTCGCCCCGACCTCAGCCGCACCCGGCCTCAGCCGCGGGCCAGCCGGCGACGGGCCACCTCGGCCAGCAGCGCCGCGGCGTCGGGCACCACCGAGTCGTCGAAGGAGGCCCGCGGTGAGTGGTTGTCCGGCGCGTGCTCGTAGTCCTCGGCACCGCAGGCGCTGACGAACAGGTACGCCCCCGGCACCTGCTGCATCACGAAGCTCATGTCCTCCGAGCCCATCTCGGGGTTCGGCATCAAGGTGAAGCGCTCGGGGCCGAACAGGTCGCCGACGGCCTCGACGGCGAGGGCGTACTCCGCGTCGTCGTTGACCGTCGCCGGATAGCTCTCGCTGAAGGACACCTCCGCGGTCAGCCCGTGCGCCGCGGCGACTCCGTGTGCCACCCGCTCGATCGCCGCGACCGCGGTGTCACGGGTCTCCGGTGAGAAGGTGCGCAGGGTCGCGGCGAGCTCCGCGGTGTCGGGGATGATGTTGTCCGCCGTACCGGCGCTGATCCGGCCCACCGTGAGCACCACGCTGTCGAAGGCATCGAAGGTGCGGGTGACCATCGTCTGCAGGGCGAGCACGACCTCGCACAGCGCCGGCACCGGGTCGAGCGCGCGATGCGGCTGCGAGCCGTGCCCGCCGGCGCCGCGCATCGTGACGACCGCCCGGTCGACGGCGGACATCATCGCGCCGGGCCGGGCGAACCACTGGCCGAGCGGGTGCTCGGAGGACGTCACGTGCACGGCGTACGCCGCGTCGACGGGGCGGCCGGCTGCCTCGAGCAGACCCTCCTCGATCATCGGCGCCGCGCCCCCGGGGCCCTCCTCGCCGGGCTGGAACATGAACACCACGTCGCCGGCGAGCTCCTCGCGCAGGTCGCACAGGATCCGCGCCGCTCCGACCAGCCCGGCGACGTGCAGGTCGTGGCCGCAGGCGTGCATCAGGCCCTCGCGCTCGGAGCGGTAGTCGACGTCGACCTCCTCGGTGACCGGCAGGGCGTCCATGTCGCCGCGAAGCAGCACCACCGGCGAGCCCGGGCCACCGGCACCGCCCCGCAGCACCGCGACCACCGACGACAGGCCGGTGCCGGTCGTCACCTCGAGCGGGAGCCCGTCGAGCGCCTCGAGCACCCGGGCCTGGGTGTCGGGCAGGTGCAGGCCCAGCTCAGGCGCCCGGTGCAGGGCACGGCGCAGGTCGACCATGGCGGGGGCGTGGCGCTTCGCGAGCTCGAGGAGGTCCATGAGGGACATCCTGCCTGCTGTCAGCCGCGCACGCTCGGCAGGCCGGCCGTCCCCGCCGGGCGGGTCAGCGGCCCTCGTCGGGCGGGTCAGCGGCCGACGGCGTAGCCCTGCATGCCGCGCGGGTTCGCGCCCGCGGAGAGGACACCGGTCTCGGGGTCGCGGGCGACGGCGCAGAGCCGGCCCAGCGTCCACGGCCCGCCGACGGTGAGCTCGTGGCCGCGCACGAACAGGTCCTCGCGGGTCTCCTCCGGCACCCGGTCCTCGACGACCAGCCCGGCCGGCTCGACCACGCGCGGCCAGAACGACGAGACCAGATTGGTGGTGTGGAACGCCGGCGCGTCGATCGCCTCCTGCAGCGTCATGCCGCCCGCCAGCGTGCGGAGCAGGAACAGCAGCTGCCACTGGTCCTGCTGGTCGCCACCCGGCGAGCCGCACGCCATCACCGGCATGCCGTCGCGGTGCACCAGCGTCGGGGTCAGCGTCGTGCGCGGGCGCAGCCCCGGCTTCAGCGACGAGGCCAGCCCCTCCTCCAGCCAGAACATCTGCATCCGGCTACCGAGGCAGAACCCGAGCTCCGGGATGGTCGGCGCGCTCTGCAGCCAGCCGCCGCTGGGCGTCGCCGAGATGATGTTGCCCCAGCGGTCGACGACGTCGACGTGGCAGGTGTCGCCCTGGGTCACGCCGTCCTTGCGCACCGTCGGCTCACCGACCGTCGCGTCCCCGACCGCGCCAGAGGTGTCGGCTTCGGCCAGGCGCGGCATCCGCGGTTCGCGCCCACCAGGACTGCCGGGTCGGACCTCCCGAGACGCCGCCGGCCCGACCAGCGCAGCCCGCTGCTCGGCGTACTCCTCCGAGAGCAGGTCGTCGATCGGGGTGTCGAAGCCGTCGCCGTACCACGCCTCCCGGTCGGCGTAGACGAGCTTGAGCACCTCGGTGATCTGGTGGATGCCGAGCGAGGAGCCGGGGTCGAGGGCGTCCGGCCCGTCGAGCGCGTCGAGGGTGCGCAGCGCCTGCAGCAGCGCGGGCCCCTGGCCCCACGGACCGGTCTTGGCGATCGTGTAGCCGTGCCAGTCGAGGGTCACCGGGTCCTCCCAGGTCGCCTCCCAGGCGGCCATGTCGGAGGCCCGGACGATCCCCTCGTGCGGGTCGCCGCCCGCGGTGGAGATCGCCGTGCGGGAAAACGCGTCGACGGCCTCGGCGACGAAACCCTCGCGCCAGGCACGACGGGCCCGGTCGATCTGCTGCTCCCGACTGCCACCGCCGGCCCGGCCCTCGTCGACGAGCCGCTGCAGGGTGTCTGCGTAGGCCGGGTTGCGGAACAGCCGGTCCGGACGGGGGCCACCGTCGGAGAGCCAGAGCGCGGCGGAGGTCGGCCAGTCGGACTCGAAGAGCGGGCGTACGGCGTCCACCGTGGCCACGACCCGCTCGACGAGCGGGTGACCGTCGCGGGCGTAGCCGATCGCCGGGCCGAGCACGTCCTCGAGGCTGCGGGTGCCGTGGTCGCGCAGCAGCAGCAGCCACGCGTCCACGGCGCCCGGCACCGTCGCCGCGAGCGGTCCGGAGCCGGGGATCTGCTCCAGGCCGAGCGAGCGGTAGTGCTCGATGGTGGCCATGGCGGGTGCGACCCCCTGTCCGCACAGCACGCGTGGTGCCGGGTCCTCGGCCGTGCTGATGATCGCCGGGACCTCACCGCCCGGACCGTTCAGGTGCGGCTCGACGAGGTGCAGCACGAAGCCGGCGCACACGGCGGCGTCGAAGGCGTTGCCGCCGAGCTCGAGCTGCCGCATCGCCGCCTGGGAGGCGAGCCAGTGGGTGGAGGAGACCATGCCGAACGTGCCCTGCAGGGTGGGTCGGGTCGTGAACGTCATGAACCCCTGCATACCACCCGCGTGGGACCGGCTTGGTCTCGAGACGCTCGCTTCGCTCGCTCCTCGACCACCGGCCGGCTCCGCCCGCGCCTCGACGACCAGGAGTGTCAGACGAGCACGCGCTCGCGTTCCGGGGCGCGCCGGCCCCACCAGGTCGCCACCGCGAGCCCGGCGATGATGTCCCAGATCCCCCACCAGGCGGCGACGATCGCCATCCCGCCGAGCCCGTCGAAGAACGCGAACACGATCAGCAGGCCCAGCCCGGCGTTGCGGATCCCGACCTCGAAGGTCATCGCGCGGGTGCTGTAGCTGTCCAGCCGGCCGATCCGGGCGATGGCGTAGCCGAGCAGCAGGGCGAGCGCGTCGTGGAGGAAGACCGCCACGAGCACGATGCCGATGTACTCCAGGAAGGTCGACCAGTTCGCGGCGAGCCCACCGAGGATGAACGCCAGCAGGGCGAGCACGGCGACCTTGGACACCCACGGGTGCACGCGAGCGGCGAACCTCGGGAAGCGCGCGGAGACGGCCATGCCGACCACGAACGGCACGCCGATCACGAAGGCGACCTCGCCGAGCATGCTCCACGCGTCGAGGTCGAACTCCCGCAGCTTGTCCGACGCGGTCGGGTGGATGCTGCCCCAGAACGCGACGTTGACCGGCATCAGGAAGATCGCGAGGACGTTGCCGACCGAGGTCATCGACACCGACAGCGCCACGTCACCGCGGGCCCGGTGAGTGAGCACCTGCGAGACGTTCCCGGGCGGGCAGGCGGCGACCAGGATCATCCCGAGCGCGACGGACCCGCGCACCTGCAGCAGCAGCGTGAGCAGGAAGGTGATCGCCGGCAGCAGCAGGAACTGCGCCGCGATCGCGACGGCCATCGCCTTCGGCTTGCGCAGCGCGCGCCGGAAGTCGGCCACCTTGGTGTCGAGGGCGATGCCCAGCATGATCGCGGCCAGCACGTAGCGCAGCAGGTCGAGGGAGCCCTCGTTGAAGTTCAGGACGACGTCGTCGATGTCGCCGGCGGCGAAGGGGATCACGCGTTCTCCAGTCCGGGGATGGGGGTGGCGCCGGGCTCCCCGACGCGGGGCTTGCGCGGTTGGGCGAGCCAGATCCGGTCCGCCAGTGTGGCGGGCAGCAGCGAGAGCCCGCGTGAGATAAGGCCGGTACGGCGGGGCACGCTGAACCGTTCACGGCCACGGGCCACGCCGGTGACGATCCGGGCCGCGGCCTGCTCCGGCTCGAGCAGCCCCGGCATCGCCATCGTGTTGCCGGCGACGAGATCGGTGCGGACATACCCCGGCGAGACGGTGACCACCCGGACGCCGGTCGGCCGGAGCTCGGCGCGGAGGCTCTCCAGGTAGCGGATCAGCCCGCCCTTGCTCGCACAGTAGGCCCCGTTGCCGGGGATGCCGCGCCACCCGGCGACGCTGGCGATGCCGACCAGCGACCCGGCGCCGCGCTCGGTCATCGGCGCGACGAACGGCTGGAACGTGGTGGCCACGCCGAGCAGGTTGATCTCCAGCATCCTGCGCAGCACGGCGAGGTCGTCGCGGACGGCGGTGTCGAACCCCCCGGCCACGCCGGCGTTCGCGATCACGACGTCGGGAGGGCCGAAGCCTCCGATCCAGTCGGCCGCGACCTCGTTCATCGCCTGCGGGTCGGTGACGTCGGGGGTGTACACCCGCGCCCGAGCAGGCGCGTGCTCGGCGAGCTCGTCGAGGACGGCGCGGTCCCGGCCGAGGAGTGCGACGCTCGCGCCGACGTCGAGGTAGCGCCGGGCCAGCGCGCGGCCGATGCCTCCGCAGGCGCCGGTGAGCACGACGGTGTGAGGCGAGGCGGGTCCGGGCATGCGGCATACCGTAGAGGAGCGCCGACCCGGGTGGACCCGGATCGGCGCTCCTTTTACGGGGGTGTCGGCGTCAGGCGACGTCGAGGGCGGTGTCGTCGATGACGAAGCTGGTCTGGGCCGAGGAGTCCTCGGACCCGGTGAACCTCACCGTCACCGTCTGGCCACGGAAGCTGCTCAGGTCGAACGACTTCTGCGTGTAGGTGGTGTTCTCGTCGAGGTTGGAGTACGTCGCCAGCGTGGACGTCGTACCGCCCGCGACCACCTGCACCCGCAACGTGTCGTAGGCCGTCGAGGTCGTGGTCTCCGCGCTGTCGATGCGGACCCAGAACGACAGGGTGGCGCTGCTCGCCGACGAGGGGATCGTCACCGCCTGGGAGAGGGTGTCGGTCCGTGTCCGGCCGTAGCCGTTGAGCCATGCCTTCCACGAGCCGCTGCGCGCCGGACGACCGGTGGAGCTGTCGATGACGCCGGAGCTCGCGGTCCAGACGGTGTTGCCGGACTCGAAGCCCATGTTGCCGAGCAGGTTGGACCCGACCGGCGGGGGCGTGGTGGTGCCGCCGCTGAAGTCGGAGCTGAGCAGCTTGTTCGGCGAGCCGGAGCCGACGTTGGACAGCACGTTGCTCGTTGCTGCGTTGACGATCGCGCTCGCCACGGCCGACGGGGACGCGCTCGGGTTGTCGTCGAGGTAGAGCGCCGCGACGCCCGCGACGTGCGGGGTCGCCATCGACGTACCACTGATCGTGTTGGTCGCGGTGTTGCTGGTGTACCAGGCCGAGGTGATGCTCGAGCCGGGCGCGAACAGGTCGAGGCAGGACCCGATGTTGGAGAAGCTCGACCGGGCGTCGGTGTTGGTCGAGGAGCCGACGGTCAGTGCCGCGCCCACTCGGGACGGGGAGCCGTTGCAGGCGTTCGCGCCGCTGTCGTTGCCGGCCGCGACGGCGTAGGTGACGCCGGCGTTGATCGAGCGCTGGACGGCCGAGTCCAGCGCGGAGGACACCCCACCACCGAGGCTCATGTTGGCCACCGACGGCCCGCTGGCGTTGGCGGTGACCCAGTCGACGCCGGCGATCACACCGGAGGTGGTGCCGCTGCCCTGGCAGTCCAGGACCCGGACCGGGCGCAGCGTGACGGCCTTGGCGACGCCGTACGCCGACCCGCCGACCGTGCCGGCCACGTGGGTGCCGTGGCCGTTGCAGTCCTCGGTGCCCCGGCCGTCGCTGATCGCGGTGTAGCCGCCGGAGACCCGGCCGCCGAGGTCGCTGTGGGTGGACCGGATGCCGGTGTCGATGATGTAGGCGGTGACCCCGCTGCCGGTGGCGTCGTAGGAGTAGCTGTTGCTCAGCGGCAGGTTGTCCTGGTCGATCCGGTCCAGGCCCCAGGTCGGGTTGGTCTGGGTGGCGCTGACCGTGATCCGCTGGTCGGCCTCGAGGTAGGCGACGTCGGGGTTGTCACGCAGGGCGTCGACGGCCTTCGGGGGCAGCGAGGCCGCGAAGCCCGAGATCGTCGCGTCGTAGTCGTGGCGGACCGTGCCGCCCTCCGTGCGCGCCTCCTGCTTGGCCTTGCTGCGAGCCTGGTCGGAGGCGGCGGCCTCCATCACGACGATGTACTCGCCGGGGACCGCGTCGGCCTGGCCGGCACCGCGCAGTGGCGCCCGGTCGTCGGCCGCCGGAGTCGGTGCCGCGGTCGCCGCCATCGGCAGCATGAGTGCCGCGGCTGCGCCGAGCACGGCTCCTGAGAGCAGGCGCGATCGTTGGTTGTTGTGCATGGGGATCTCCCGTAGTTCCCGAGGGCGGACCGGCCTGTTGGCCGTCCGGTCGTCGTGGGGCCGATCGGCCGCGACGACGACCCGAGGAACGTAGTGATCCAGATCACCTTGCTGCTATAGCCGGACGGGTGCGTGTTCGAGCAGTGCACGTTCGTGCACGAATCCGGCGCCGGACCGGCCCGGGCGACTCGCGCCGCCCCACTGACGGCGGCCCGCCGGTCATCTCGACAGGCAGGTTCGGCACCTTCGAGCAGGCGACCCGCTCACCGGTTCACCGGCGGAGCCGACCTGCCTGTCCATCTGACGGCTCGTGGCGCGCAGACGCTGGGATCTGCCCGGCCTGTGCGGCGCCCGGCCTGTGCACCGGCCGGCAGTCAGTCGCGGGAGCCGAGCCGCAGCCGGCGTACGGCGCGCTCGCGGCGCAGGCGGGAGGTACGGCGGCCGCGACGGGACCGTCGTGCCGCCGACCGCGCCATGTCCGCCGCACCGATGAACCCCGCGTCCGGCCCGAGCGCTGCCGCGACGATCACCGGCTCCTGGCGGTGCCCGCGCCCGACGAGCTGGCGGGAGAAGGCAGCCCGGGTCGGTCCGAGCAGCAGCTCGCCGGCCTCGGACACGCCGCCACCCACGACGATGCAGCCAGGGTCGAAAGCCGCGGCCATGTTGGCCAGCCCGACACCGAACCAGCGCCCCATGTCGGCGAGCAGCTCGGTCGCGAGCGGGTCGCCCTCACGTGCGGCGTCGGTGATCATCGGGCCGGTGAGCCCGGCACCGTCGGCCCCGCCGAGCTCGCGCAGCCGCTGGGCCACCGGGGAGTCGGCGACGACGAGCTCGCGGGCGTCGCGGACCAGCGCGTTGCCGGAGGCGTACTGCTCCCAGCAGCCGCGGTTGCCGCACGGGCAGCGGTGGCCGTCGGGCACCACCTGCATGTGCCCGAACTCCCCGGCCATCCCGTTGGCTCCGCGGAACACCCGGCTGTCGATCACCAGCGCACCGCCGATGCCGGTGCCCAGCGTCACGCAGAGCACGAACCGGTGCCCGGCTCCGGCGCCGAAGCGGGACTCCGCCAGCGCAGCGGTGTTCGCGTCGTTGTCGACCACCACCGGCATCCGCAGCCGGCCCATCAGCGCCTCGCGGATCGGCTCGTCGCGCCAGGCCAGGTGCGGCGAGAACAGCACCGTGGACCGGGTCGCGTCGACGAAGCCCGCGGCCCCGATCCCGACCGCGGCGATGTCGTGGTCCCGGCGGAACCCGTTGACCACCTCGACGATCGTGTCCTCGACGGCGGTGACGCTGCGTCCAGGCGTGTCCCGCCGCTGCTTGGCGACCACCCGGCCGGAGGCATCGACGACCCCGCCGAGCACCTTCGTGCCGCCGATGTCGATGCCGACGGTGAGCGGGTCCCAACGGCTGAGGACCGGACGGCGTGCGGGCTGGGACACCCGGCGAGGGTAACGCGTGTGCGGCCACCCGGCCCTTCGGCAAGACTGGCCGGCATGGACCTCGCCGACCTGTGGGCCCGGGTGCCCGGCTACCTCAACACCGCCAGCCACGGGCTGCCGCCGCGGCCGGTCGTCGATGCGACGACGCACGCGATCCGCGACTGGCAGCACGGCAGCCTCGCCTGGGACACGTGGGACGGCGCCGTCCGGAACGCCCGGGCGACGTTCGCCCGGCTCGTCCGCGTCGACGCCGCTGACGTGTCGGTCGGCGCGACCACCTCCGAGCTCCTCGGCCACGTCGCCGACTCCGTGCCGTCCGGCTCACGGATCCTGGTCGCTGAGGAGGAGTTCACCTCGAACCTGTTCCCGTGGCTGGCCCAGGCCGACCGCGGCGTGCAGGTCGACGTCGTGCCGCTGGCCCGGCTCGCGGAGTCGGTCGACGCTCGCACCGGTCTCGTCGCGTTCAGCCTGGTGCAGTCCGCCAGCGGCGAGGTGTCCCCGGCCGAGGAGATCCGGCAGGCCGCACGGAAGCACGGCGCTCTCGTTGCGGTCGACGCGGCCCAGGCCTGCGGCTGGCTGCCGATCGACGCCCGCGACTTCGACGTCCTGGTCTGCCACAGCTACAAGTGGCTGATGGCGCCACGGGGTGCGGCGTTCCTGGTCACCACCTCGGCAGTGCGCGAGCGGATGCGGCCGAGCGCGGCGGGGTGGTACGCCGGAGACGGCGACGCGATGTACGGCCCGCCCCTCCGGCTCTCCCCCGACGCCCGCGCGTTCGACACCTCCCCGGCGTGGTTCTCCTGGATCGGCACGGCGGCGGCCCTGGAGGTCGTGGAGCGGCTCGGCGTCGAGGCGATCCACGACCACGACGTGGCGCTCGCCAACCGGCTGCGTGAAGGGCTGGGCATGCCACCCGGCGACAGCCCGATCGTCTCCTTGCCGGACCCGGCCGCCGCCGAGCGGCTCGAGCGCGCGGGGCTGACCATCGGCGTGCGCGCCGGACGGGCCCGACTGTCGTTCCACCTCTACAGCACCGAGCAGGACGTCGACGCGGCGCTCGACGCCCTCGCCGGGACCGCAGGCCCGGCATGACCGTCCACGGCCTGCTGCTCGCCGCCGGAGCCGGTCGCCGGATGGGGGGACCCAAGGCCCTGCTCCGCGACGGGTCCGGCGTGCCGTTCGTCGTGCGGGCCGTGCAGGTGCTGAGTGACGGCGGCTGCGACGCGGTGACGGTGGTGGTCGGCGCGGCGGCCGACGAGGTGCGGGTGCTGGTCGAGCCGCTCGACGTCAGCGTCGTCGTGGCCGAGGACTGGGCCGAGGGCATGGGCGCCTCGCTGCGCGCGGGCCTCGCCGCGCCGTCGCTCGAGGGCGCCGACGCGGTGGTCGTCGGCCTGGTGGACCTGCCCGACGTCGGCGCGGACGTCGTACGGCGGCTGCTGGCGGCGGCACCGGCCGGAGCTGCGGCACTGGCGCGGTCGACGTACGACGGTCACCCCGGCCACCCGGTGCTGCTCGGCCGTGACCACTGGGCCGGTGTTGTGGCGACTGCGACCGGGGACCGCGGAGCACGGGACTACCTGACGGAACACCCGCCGCTGCTCGTGGAGTGCGGCGACCTGGCCACCGGACGCGACGTCGACCGGCCCGAGGAGACCTGACCTGCTCGACCGCTCTTGGCCGGTGAGTCATGCTGGGCCCATGGACCCTGTGGGCAGCGTCACATCCCCCGCCGAGCTTGCCGAACGGCTCGGCAGCACCGGGTACCTCTGCGGCGAGGCGCTGGCCACGATCGGCTTCCTCGCCCTGCAGATGCAGCGGCCGCTGCTGCTCGAGGGCGAGCCCGGCACCGGCAAGACCGCGCTCGCCGAGGCGCTCGCGGACGCGCTCGGCCTGCCGATGATCCGGCTGCAGTGCTACGAGGGGATCGACGCCAGCCAAGCGCTCTACGACTGGGACTTCCCGCGGCAGATCCTGCACCTGCGCGCGGTCGAGGCCGCCTCCCACGGCGAGGGCACGGCTGTCGAGGAGGTCGAGAAGAGCCTGTTCGACGAGCGGTTCCTGCTGGCCCGGCCGGTGCTGCGCGCGCTGCGGGAGAGCCCGGTGGTGCTGCTCGTCGACGAGATCGACCGCGCCGACGACGAGTTCGAGGCGTTCCTGCTCGAGGTGCTGTCGACGTACCAGGTGACCGTGCCCGAGCTCGGCACGATCACCGCCCCGACCCCGCCGCTGGTGGTGCTCACCTCCAACCGGACCCGCGAGATCCACGACGCTCTGAAGCGGCGTTGCCTCTACCACTGGATCGACCACCCCGGCCTCGACCGCGAGGTGGCGATCGTGCGCTCCCGGGCGCCGGAGGTCTCCGAGCAGCTCGCCGCCCAGGTGGTGACCGTGGTGCAGCAGCTGCGCAGCCAGGACGACCTGCTCAAGCCGCCCGGGGTCGCCGAGACCCTCGACTGGGCGCGGGCGCTGCAGCGGTTGGGCACCACCAAGCTCGACGTGGCCACCGCCGCGGCGACGCTGGGCGCGGTGGTGAAGTACCGCGAGGACACAGAGCGGGTCCGCAAGGCCCTGGACCGGATGCTCGCCGGCTGAGGTTTCTGCCATGACCACCGCCACGACCACCACCGTGCACGCCGCCGACGAGCTCCTGCTGGGGTTCGCCCGCGCGCTGCGTGCCGCCGGTCTCCCGGTCAGCCCGGACCGGTCCCAGGAGTTCCTCCGCGCCGTCGCGCTGGTCGGCCTCGACGATCGGCGGGCGACGTACTGGGCCGGCCGGGCGACGCTGTGCTCGGGACCCGACGACCTCGACCGCTACGACCAGGTGTTCCACTCCTGGTTCGTCGCCCAGGAGAACCAGGCCGTGCCCCGCGAGCCGCCGGACCGGGTCTCCCAGCAGGCCTGGCTCGGCGAGGACGAGGCCGCCGAGGGCGGTGAGCCTTCGGACGAGGAGCTGCAGGTGATGGCCAGCGGCACCGAGGTGCTGCGGCACCGCGACATCGCGACGATGGACGCCCGCGAGAAGGCCCGGCTCGCCGCACTGTTCGCCGGGCTCCACCCGCGCGCGCCCCGGCGGATGGCGACCCGGCGCACCGCCTGGCACCGCGGCGACCTCGACGCACCGCGCACGATGCGGCGGATGCGGGCCCGGATGGGCGAGCCGGGGCCAGTCGCATGGCGACGGCGACGGACCCGGTCGCGGCGGGTCGTGCTGCTCGTCGACGTGTCCGGCTCGATGAGCGCCTACGCCGACGCGCTGCTGCGGCTCGCGCACACCTTCGCGCACGGCCTCGGGCCCGCGGGCGCGCCGCTGCGGACCGGCGACGTGGAGGTGTTCACCGTCGGCACCCGGCTGACCCACATCACCCGCGCGATGCGGATGCGCGACGCCGAGCGGGCCATCGTCGCCGCCGGGCAGACCGTGCCCGACTGGTCGGGCGGCACCCGGCTCGGCGAGACGCTGAAGGTGTTCCTCGACCGATGGGGGCAGCGCGGCACCGCCCGCGGCGCCGTCGTGGTCGTGGTCAGCGACGGCTGGGAACGCGGCGACACCGCGCTGCTCGCCGAGCAGATGCGTCGCCTGCACAACCTCGCGCACCGCGTGGTGTGGATGAACCCGCACCGTGGCAAGGCGGGCTACGAGCCCGTCCAGCAGGGCATCGTGGCGGCCCTGCCCTACATTGACGACTTCGTGGCCGGACACTCGATGGCCACGTTCACGGACCTGGTCGAGGTGGTGGCTCGTGCGTGACGTGCTGACCGATCTGATGCGGTGGTGGGAGGCCGGGGAGACCGTCGGGGTCGGGACGGTGGTGGCGACGTTCCGGTCCGCACCCCGTCCGGCGGGCGCCTCGATGCTGGTCGGCCCCGGCGGCGAGGCGGTCGGGTCGGTGTCCGGCGGCTGCGTGGAGGGTGCCGTCTACGAGCTTGCCGAGGAGGTGATCGCCTCCGGCGTGCCCGCGCTGGAGAGGTACGGCGTCAGCGACGACGACGCGTTCGCGGTCGGGCTCACCTGCGGCGGGATCCTCGACGTGTACGTCGAGCGCGTGAACCGTGACTCCTTCCCCGAGCTCGGCGACATCGCCGCCGACATCGAAGGCAGCCGCCCCGTCGCGCTGGCCACCGTGATCGAGCATCCCGACGCCTCGCGGGTGGGGCGGCGGATCGTCGTACGACCGGAGGACGCGGAGGTTCCCCGCAGCGGGTCGCTGGGCAGCGAGCGCGCCGACGACGCGGTCGCCGACGACGCCCGCGGCCTGCTCGCGGCCGGGCACAACGCGACCCTGACCTACGGCCCCGACGGCGAGCGCCGCGGGGAGGGGATGCGGGTGTTCGTCTGGGCGTTCGCGCCACCGCCGCGGATGATCGTCTTCGGGGCGATCGACTTCGCCGCGGCCGTCGCGCGGATCGGAAGCTTCCTCGGCTACGAGGTCACCGTGTGCGACGCCCGGCCGGTGTTCGCCACCGCCTCGCGCTTCCCGCACGCCGACGAGGTGGTCGTCGACTGGCCGCACCGGTACCTCAAGAAGCTGGTCGGCGAGGGGAAGATCGACGGGCGGACGGTGCTCGCGGTGCTCACGCACGACCCGAAGTTCGACGTACCCCTGCTGGAGATCGCGCTCCGGCTGCCCGAGGTCGGCTACATCGGCGCGATGGGGTCGCGGCGCACGCACGACAACCGGCTCGAGCGGCTGCGCGAGGTCGGGCTGACCGAGGAGGAGCTGGCCCGGCTGTCCTCACCGATCGGTCTCGACCTCGGCGCGCGGACGCCGGAGGAGACCGCGGTCAGCATCGCCGCCGAGATCATCGCGCTGCGCTGGGGCGGCAACGGCGAGCGCCTCGCCGAGCGGGGTGGCCCGATCCACCACAACGCCCCCCGCTGACAGCACGGGTGCGCCGGGTCGCCAGGTCCGTTGCGAGATGGTCCGGAGTGACCCTTGTCACATAGACGAACCCGCGCAAGGATCAGAGCACTCATCCTCCGGCCAGGGAGCTGATCCATGACTCGCATCAACATCACTGTCGACGGGGCGAAGTACTCCGACGACGTCGAGCCCCGCATGCTGCTCGTGCAGTACCTCCGCGAACGCCTCGGCAAGACCGGGACCGTCATCGGCTGCGACACGAGCAACTGTGGCGCGTGCACCGTCCACCTCGACGGGCGCAGCGTGAAGTCCTGCAACGTCCTCGCCGTCCAGGCCGACGGCCACGAGGTGACCACCGTCGAGGGCCTCGCCACCGACGGTCAGCTGCACCCGATGCAGAAGGCCTTCCACGAGTCCCACGCCCTGCAGTGCGGGTTCTGCACGCCCGGGATGATCATGCAGAGCATCGACCTGGTCAACGAGAACCCGAACCCCTCCGAGGAGGAGATCCGGCTCGGCCTCGAGGGCAACCTGTGCCGCTGCACCGGCTACCACAACATCGTCAGGGCCGTGCAGTCCGCGGCCCGGGAGACGGCGCAGGCCACCGCCGGGGTCTCGACAGGCTCGACCACCGCCGGCTCGACCACCACCGCCGGAGGTGCCCAGTGACCGTCACCGAGGTCTCGACAGGCTCGATCAGCGAGGAGCGACGCGAGGTCGGCAACGCACGGGTCCGCAAGGAGGACCAGCGCCTGATCACCGGTCGCACCAAGTGGACCGACAACATCCAGCTGCCGGGCATGCTGCACCTCGCGATGGTGCGCAGCCCGTTCGCGCACGCCCGGATCACCAGCATCGACACCAGCGCCGCGAAGGCGGCGACCAACGTGGTGGCCGTGCTCACCGGCGCCGAGGTGGCCGAGGAGCAGGGCGTGCTCGCGAACGCGTGGCCGATAACCCCCGACCAGAAGGCGCCGGTGCACCCGCCGATCGCGGTCGACCGGGCCACGTTCGCCGGCGAGGTCGTCGCGGTCGTGATCGCCCGCTCCGCCGCCGAGGCACGCGACGCCGCCGAGCTGGTCGAGGTGGAGTACGACGAGCTCCCGGCTGCCCTGGACCTCAAGGAGGCGGCCGAGGACAAGGTCCTGGCCCATCCCGACCTCGGCACGAACAAGTCGGCGCTGTGGGTCTTCGACTCCGCCGAGGCCGGCACCGGCTCCTCTGTCGAGGACGCGATCGAGGAGGCTCGCACGAACGGCATCCTGATCGAGCGGGAGTACCGCCAGCAGCGGCTGATCCCGGCGTTCATGGAGCCCCGCTCGGTGGTCGTCGACCCGACCGGCGAGCAGATCACGATGTGGTCGGCGACCCAGATCCCGCACATCCTGCGCTACCTGCTCGCCGCGACGACCGGGGTGTCGGAGTCGAAGATCCGGGTGATCGCCCCCGACGTCGGCGGCGGCTTCGGCGGCAAGCTGCAGAGCACGCCGGAGGAGTGGATCACCTTCCTCGCCGCGCGCCGCACGGGCAGGCCGTGCAAGTACACCGAGACCCGCTCGGAGTCGCTGATGTCCGGCCACCACGGCCGCGACCAGTGGCAGCGGCTCACGCTGTCGGCGACCAAGGACGGCACGGTCACCGGGCTCAAGGTCGACCTGCTCGCCGACCTCGGCTCCTACGTCTCCCTCGTCGGCGGCGGCGTGCCGGTGCTCGGCGCGTTCATGTTCAACGCGATCTACAAGTTCCCGGCGTACCACTTCCGGGTGCAGACCGTGCTGACCAACAAGACCTGGACCGACGCCTACCGCGGCGCCGGCCGTCCCGAGGCGACGTTCGCGATCGAGCGGCTGATGGACGAGCTGGCCAACGAGCTCGGCGTCGACCCGCTGGAGATCCGGGAGAAGAACTGGATCAAGCACGAGGAGTTCCCGTTCACCTCGGTGGCCGGCCTGGAGTACGACTCCGGCAACTACGAGGCTGCGACCGCGAAGGCCAAGGAGCTCTTCGGGTACGACGAGCTCCGCGCCGAGCAACGCCGCCGTCGCGAGCAGAACGACCCCGTCCAGCTCGGCATCGGCGTCTCCACCTTCACCGAGATGTGCGGCCTCGCGCCGTCGCGGGTGCTGGGCCAGCTCAACTACGGGGCCGGCGGCTGGGAGCAGGCGACGGTGCGGATGCTCCCCACCGGCAAGGTCGAGGTCGTCACCGGCGTCTCCCCGCACGGCCAGGGCCACGAGACGTCCTGGTCGCAGATCGTCGCCGACCGGCTGGGCGTGGCCTTCGAGGACGTCGAGGTGCTCCACGGCGACACCCAGATCTCCCCCCGCGGCCTCGACACCTACGGCTCCCGCTCGCTCGTCGTGGGCGGCGAGGCCGTGGTGAAGGCCGCCGACAAGGTGATCGAGAAGGCCCGCCCGATCGCGGCGCACCTGCTCGAGGCGAGCGTCGACGACCTGGAGTTCAAGGACGGCCGGTTCGGCGTCAAGGGCACCGACAAGGGCCTGGCGATCGGGGAGATCGCGGCCGCGGCATTCACCGGCCACAACCTGCCCGACGGCGTCGAGCCGTCGCTGGACTCCGAGGCGGCCTACGACCCGGTGAACTTCTCCTACCCGCACGGCACGCACCTGTGCGCGGTGGAGATCGACACCGAGACCGGCGGGGTGAAGCTGCGCAAGTACGTCGCGGTCGACGACGTAGGCACGATCGTCAACCCCCTGATCGTCGCCGGCCAGGTGCACGGCGGCCTGGTGCAGGGCATCGCGCAGGCGCTGTGGGAGGAGGCGGTGCACGACGAGTTCGGCACGCTGGTCTCGGCGTCGTTCGTCGACTACCTCGTGCCGACCGCGGCCGACACGATCAGCTTCGACATCGACCACACCACGACCCCGTCGACGACCAACACGCTCGGCACCAAGGGCGTCGGTGAGGCCGGCACGATCGCGTCCACACCGGCGGTGGTCAACGCGGTCGTCGACGCCCTGCGGCCGTTCGGGGTGGACGACGTACGCATGCCGTGCACGCCGGAACGGATCTGGAAGGCGATCCACGACCGCGGAGCCGGCGGAGACGAACCCACGGAGAACGACGCGATGCCGCACTTCGACGAGAAGGCCGTCGCGGACCGGAGCAAAGGAGCGGTGGAGTGATCCCGGCACAGTTCGAGTACGTCGCACCGGCGACCGTCGAGGAGGCGCTGACCGCTCTCGCCGAGGGGGGTGAGGACGCCAAGGTGATGGCCGGCGGCCAGAGCCTGCTCCCGGTCCTGCGGATGCGGCTCAACGCCCCGTCCCTCGTGGTCGACCTCGGCCGGATCGAGACGCTGCGCGGGGTCCGCGACGACGGCGACGCGATCGTCATCGGCGCCACCACCACGCACTCCGACGTCTACCACGACCCGCTGGTGCGCGAGCACGCAAGGGTGATCTGCGAGGCGATCGAGCAGCTGGCCGACCCGCAGGTGCGCCACCGCGGCACGTTCGGCGGGGCACTGGCCCACGCCGACCCGGCCGGCGACCTCGGGGCACCGGTGCTCGCGCTCGGCGCGACGTTCACGATCGCGGGGACGGGCGGCACCCGCACGGTCGCGGCGGACGACTTCTTCGAGGACTTGTTCACCACCGCGATCCGCGAGGGCGAGCTGCTCACCGAGGTCCGGATCCCGAAGCACACCGGCTGGGGCGGCCACTACGAGAAGTTCGTGCGGGTCGCGCACCAGTGGCCGATCGTGGCGGTCGCGGCGGCGGTGCGTGCCGAGGGCGGCACGATCGCCGAGGCGCGGGTCGGCCTGACCAACATGGGCTCGACCCCGCTGCGGGCGCGGGCTGTGGAGCAGGCGCTCGCGGGGCAGCCGGCCACCGACGAGGCGGTCCGTGCGGCCGCGGCGTCGGCCGCCGAGGGCACCGACCCGCCGTCGGACCTCAACGGCGACGCCGACTACCGGCGCCACCTGGCGACGGTGCTGACCCGCCGCGCGGTCCTCGCCGCAGCGGGGGTGTAGGCCGTGGACCTCAAGCACTCCTTCACCGTCCCGGCCTCGGTCCAGGAGACCTGGGACACGTTCCTCGACATCCAGGACGTGGCTGGCTGCTTCCCGGGTGCGACGGTGACCGAGGTGGAGGGTGAGGAGTTCAAGGGCACCGCGAAGATCAAGCTGGGGCCGATCTCGCTGGTCTACGCGGGGTCCGGCACGTTCCTCGAGCGCGACGAGGCCGGTCACCGGTTCGTGGTGGAGGCCAAGGGCCGCGACAAGCGCGGGAACGGCACGGCGTCGGCGACGGTGACCGCCACGATGACCGCCGAGGACGAGGAGCGCACGCGCGTCGACGTCGACACGCTGCTGTCGATCACCGGCAAGCCCGCGCAGTTCGGCCGCGGGGTGATCCAGGACGTCTCCGACAAGCTCCTGCAGCAGTTCATGGACTGTCTGGAGGCCAAGGTCGGCGCCCCGCCGCCGGAAGCCGCCCCGCCGCCGGAAGCCGCACCTGCTCCGGAGGTCGCCCCGGTCGAGGCGCCGGCCGCGGCCGCCGCAGCAACCCCCGAGGCGCCGCCCACGGCAGCTCGGGAGGAACGACGCGAGGCACCACGGGAAGCGGAGGCGCTCGACCTCGGCGCGACCGTCGTACCGATCCTGCTGAAGACCTACTGGAAGCAGCTCGCCGCGGCGGTGCTGGTGATCTGGGTGCTCCGCCGCGTGCTCCGCAGGAGGCACTGAACCGGTCCACCGAGTGGGCAGGGACCGCGCACCGACACGAGTCGGGCGGCGCGATCCCTGCCCACTCGGCCTGTCCGGGTCAGAAGCGGTGCACGGTGCGCGGGTCGCCGAACCCACCGGCGGGGCGCGGGGAGAACAGCAGCGTCTCGAAGGCCCGCTCGTTGAGCGGCCGGGAGAGCAGGAAGCCCTGCCCGAAGTCGCAGCCGAAGGTGGCGAGCAGGGTCAGCTGCTCCTCGGTCTCGACCCCCTCGGCGACGGTCCGCAGCCGCAGGGCATGACTCATCGCGATGATCGCCGAGGTGAGCGTGGCCGCGTCCGGGTCGTCGGTCGCCAGCCGCCGGACGAACGACTTCTCGATCTTGAGCTCGTCGACCGGGTAGTGGTGCAGGGCGTCGAGCGAGCTGTAGCCGGTGCCGAAGTCGTCGATGGCGATCCGTACCCCGAGCTCCCGCAGGGCGTGCAGCTGGACGACGAGGTTCTCCGGGTCCGCGGCCAGGCTGCTCTCGGTGATCTCCAGGGTCAGGTCGCCCGGTGCCAGACCGGCGGAGGAGCAGGCGTGGTCGACGTCGGCACACAGCCGGCCATCGGTGAACTGGCGGGTGCTGACGTTGACGTTGACCTGCAGCGGCCGCCCCGTCACCCGCTGCCAGTTCGCGGCCCTGCGACACGCCTCGACCAGCACCCAGCGCCCGATCGGCACGATCAGCCCGGTCTGCTCGGCGAGCGGGATGAAGTCGTCGGGCGCGACCACGCCGCGGTCGGGGTGGTCCCCAGCGCAGCAGCGCCTCGACACCCCGGACCGTTCCGGTGCCGAGGTGCCAGATCGGCTGGTAGTGCAGCACGAGCTGTCCACGCTCGACCGCGTCCTGGAGGTCCAGCTGCAGCTGGAGACGGTTCAGGGTCTGCGCGTGCAGCTCGGGGTGGTGGAACTCGTAGCGTCCGCGGCCCTGCGACTTGGCGCGTTGCATCGCGATGTCGGCCTCGCGCAGCAGCACCTCGGCGGTGCTCTCGTCGCGGCTGGTCGCCACCCCGATGCTCGCCGACACCTGGATCGTCGTGCCGCCTACGGTGATCGCAGTGGCGAGCGCGCCCAGGATCCGGTCGGCGAGCCGCGTGAGCAGCTCCTGTCCGCGGTCCCCGACGACGAGTACGGCGAACTCGTCGCCGCTGAGCCGGGCGACGGTGTCGTGCGGCCTCACGCAGCTCCGGAGCCGGCCGGCCATCTCCACGAGCAGCGCGTCGCCAGCCGAGTGGCCGAGCGCGTCGTTGACCGCCTTGAACTCGTCGAGGTCGATCAGGATCAGCGCGGCCGCCCCGTCCCGGAGCCGGAGCGCCTGGTCGAGCCGGTCGGCGAGCAGCGCGCGGTTGGGCAGCGTGGTCAGCGGGTCGTGCAGCGCCTGGTAGCGCAGCTCCTCGACGAGGCGGACCCGCTCGGTGACGTCACGCACCGCGAACAGCAGGCCGGCCACGTCGGGGTCGGCCAGCAGGTTCTGGGCGAGGATCTCGACGTCGCGCAGCTCGCCGTTCCCGTCGGTGACCCGGCACTCGAAGGTGGTCGATCCCTCGGGGTCGGTGGCGACCCGGTGCAGCTGGGCGCGCACCTGCTCCCGGTCCTCCTCGACCACCCAGCTGTCGAGGCGGTTGCCCGGCAGTGCCTCCAGCCCGAAGACCGCGCCGAGCGCAGGGCTGACGAAGCTTGCGAGCCCGTCGACGTCGGTGATGACCACGACGTCGCGCGAGGACCGGACGATCGCGTGGAAGCGCGCCTCCGCACTGGACTGGTAGCGGCGGAGCACCACGGCGACCAGGTGCATCATGAAGCCGGTGATCAGGATGCCGGGGACGAACTCCGGCAGCTGGCTCTCGGCGAGAGGCTGTCCCTCGGCCGTCGCGCCGATGGCGAACCCGGCGATCAGGAGCGCGACGGCGAGCACGAGAGCCCGCCATCCGCCGTACAGGGCTCGGAAGGTGAGCCCCACGAAGATCACCCCGCCGGCGGTCTGGGAGCCCACTCCCCAGACCGCGATGCCGGAGGCCACCGCGGTGACGAGGTCGGGGACGGGACCGGGACGGCCGCGCCGGTAGAGGTGGACCGCGACGGCGGCGAGCGCGACGACGGCAAGCGGCACCGGCCAGGAGCGTTCCTGCGGGACCGCCGGGCCGGTGAGCCACTCGAGCGTCACCGCCACCAGGTTGAGCAGCAGGAAGATCAGGAAGACGCGACGCACCAGCGGCAGGAGGGGCCGGTCCGGTCCCCAGCCGAGCCAACGCCAGACATGGTGCTTCACATCTGCGATATCGGCGGGGACCTTCTGATCCTGAACAAGAGTGAGTCGGCTACTCAGCGCAGGCGGTCAGTGCGGGATCGGCATCGCGGCGGCCGGCGTCGCGGGTCTGCTGCCCGTCGTGGACGGCGATCTGGTTCCGGCCGTGTCGCTTGGCGTGGTAGAGCGCCTGGTCGGCGCGAGACACCAGCTCGTCCACGGACTCCTCGCCGTCCCAGAGCGCGAACCCGATCGAGCAGGTCTGCTCATGAGGCGTGGCGCGGCGGAGCTCGTCCAGCTCGGCGGCGGCCTGCTCGATGCCGACGTCGGGCAGGATCACGGTGAACTCCTCCCCGCCGTACCTGGCGAGGAAGCCCCTCTCCTCGAGCATCTCCGACCAGCCGGCGGCGGCCTCCTTCAGGACCAGGTCGCCGAGCACGTGCCCGTGGGTGTCGTTGAAGCGCTTGAAGTGGTCGAGATCGATCATCGCCACGACCAGCGGCATGCGGTGACGTCCGGCGGCGGCGAGGGAGCGCGCGAGCTCGTGGTCCCAGGTCCGCCGGTTCGCGACGCCGGTCAGGCTGTCGCTGCGGGCGAGGGCCTCGAGCTGCCTGGACTGGCGGTGCAGCGTCTGGAGCAGGTCCCACATCCGGGCCAGCACCAGCGCGATGCTCAGTGCGCCTCCGACGAGGACCACGGGCGAGATCCCGTCCCGGCCGGTCAGGTGGCGCAGCGCCTCGGTCACCGGGGACAGGCCGAGAGCCAGACCCAGGAACGCCAGCCGGAGCGCGGTGAACCGCGCCTCCCGGGACGGCGACGGCTCCGTCACCCGGTTCGACGAGGGGTGCAGGGCGGCGAACCCGACCACGAGGTAGCCGGCCAACCAGAGGGTGTCCAGCCACAGCGACAGGTCGTCGCCGGCGGCGATCACCAGGACGTACTGGATGTCGGCGGCCAGGAAGACGCCCAGGCCGGTGGCCAGCGCCCAGAAGGAGAACCCGCGTCCGGCCCCGCTGGTGAACACCCCGATCAGGACCGAGAGCATCAGCAGGTCACCGGCAGGATAGGAGGCGGCGACGAGCTGGCTCAGCAGCTCGCCTCCCTCGTCGAAAGCCACCGGGATCACCAGGAACTCGGTGATCAGCACCGCAAGGCCCGTCGAGATGATCGCCGCGTCGAGCAGCGCAGCCCTCCCGGCCCGGTACTGCTCGCGAGCCAGGAAAGCCAGGCCGAGCGCCATCATCGGGTACCAGGCCAGGTATGCGAGATCCGCGACCGACGGGAACGGGTCGATGTGGAGCACCGACTCGAACACCACCCACAGGACGTCACCGAGGATGTAGGCCGTCTGGCCGGCGGCGATCGTCACCCATACCCTGCGCCGTCCGCTGCGGGCCAGCCGGGCACCCTGCACGGACATGAACAGCCCCACCCCCGCGATCGCGAGGTAGGCGAGGCTGTTCGGCAGCCCGAAGGGGAGCAGCGGCGCCAGGCCAGCACCGACCAGACCCACCGTCAGGAGGGTCCACGCAAAACGGGCGCGGCTCGATGTCACGTCTACTGTTTCGGTCGTCGAACCGGCCGACTGAAGCCCAAAAGGTCGAACCTGTCCGATTTAGCCGTATTTCAGGGTGCCCCAGGTCACAGGCCGGTATGGACCAACGGCCCTGGGAGTCCGCGGCTGCCGGGGTCCCTGATCTGCCCAAGGTCCCGACCTGTCCGGAGCGGTCGGTCGGCCGACAGCGAACGCGCCCCCGAGCTGCCGAGTGGGGATGGCAGACGGCTCCGCCCCGACGAGGGGCGGGGCCGTCCTCCGCGTCCAGTCAGACCAGCTCAGGCACGTGGAGGTGCGCGATCGCGAGCTCGAGCTCGGCCACGTCGAGGAACTCCACGTTGGCCTCCTGGGTGCTCCTCGCCCGCAGGTAGTCGGCCTGGTCCCGGGTCCGCTCCATCGCCTCGCGCGAGTCGAACGCTACCGAGGTGACGGCGCGGCCGGTGGCCCGGTCGACGAGGAGGCTGGCGCTGGCGAAGCCCTCGAGCTGCTCGATGTGGGGCAGCAGCTCGCTCTTGTAGAAGTCCAGCGCCCGGTCGATGTGCGGCGAGGGGACGCGCGACCAGGCGGTGCGGACCGCGGTCCCCGGGTGGGTGGCGTGCATGCGGTGCATCGAGGCGATCTCCCACTCCTCGACCGTCGGCGCCGCGCCGCCCGCGATCCGCATGGCCTGGTCGCGCAGCGACCTGACGGCGGTGGCGCTGTCATGCATCGCCTCGGCGGTCTCCCAGGACGTGGTGGCGATGCATCGACCGGTGTCCCGGTCGACCAGCATCGACAGGCCCAGGCAGCCTTGCAGCTCCCGGACGGCGGGCCAGACCTCGTCGCGGATGTACCCGATCGCCTCATCGATCCGGGACTGGTCTGCGATGAGCGTGGTGCTGCGTGCGTACACGGGCGCTCCCCTTCCTTCGGCGGGCGGCGCCCCGGTGGCACCACCGGATCTCCTCACGCTCCTCCGGGCGCAGGTGCCTGGCAAGCCTGTCCAGACGACGCCGGCCCGCACCGGCCGGCACGGCCCGTCAGTGACCGCTGACCGAGGTCAGCACGTCGGCCAGGCCGGCCAGGGCGTCGGTCACGACGCGGTAGTAGGTGTAGTTGCCGACGCGTCGCTCGGGAACGACCAGACCGGCCTTGGCCAGCGTGCGCAGGTGGTGGGTCACGGTCGGCTGGGTGAGCCCCAGCGGCTCGGTGAGGTCGCAGGTGCACGCCTCGAGGCCGGGCCGAGCGAGCATCAGCGACACGATCCGGAGCCGGGTGGGTTCGGCGATCGCCTTGAGCCGGGCCGCGAGGTCGACGGCCTGCTCGGCCGAGAGCGGGGCGGCGACCAGCGGGGCGCAGCAGGCCTCGACGTTCGGCACGGGCTCGATCAGGGGCAGCGGTTTGGGCATGTCCCCATGGTGCCACGAGATAGGTCACTGTCTATCTAAAGCAAAGAATGAAATAGATCTCCATCAATCCTTGACCGCGGCCGAGCGCGGTGCCACAGTGGTCATCACATAGACATTCATCTATCTGGCTTCAGGGCCGAGCGAGAAGAGGAGAGAGATGATGCACCCCACCGTGATGGCGACCCTCGCGGACCAGCACCGCACCGAGCTGTTGCAGGCCGCGGAGCAGCGGCGCCGAGCCCGCACAGTGACCTCGCGTCGTACGACGCCGGACCTCCTGACCCGCACGGCAGGTGCCCTGCGCGCCGTACTTCCCCAGCCCCGCCCCGAGACCCAGCCCTGCTGCGCCTGAGCCTCAACGACCACCAGGAAGGAAGACCCATGTCCCGCATCCAGCTCGCCCTCAACGTCGCCGACATCGACGCCGCCGTGGAGTTCTACACGACGCTGTTCGGCACCGAGCCGGCCAAGCGCCGCCCCGGCTACGCGAACTTCGCGGTGGCCGACCCGCCGCTGAAGCTGGTCCTGTTCGAGAACGCGGCCGCCACCGGCACCCTGAACCACCTCGGCATCGAGCGCGGCTCGATGGAGGAGATCGAGGAGCAGGCCTCCAGGCTCGAGGCCGCGGGCCTCGACCTCGACGTCGAGGGTGACGTCGTGTGCTGCTACGCCCGCCAGGACAAGCACTGGGTGACCGGCCCCGACGGCCAGCGCTGGGAGAACTACGTGGTGCTCGCCGACGACCGGCCCGAGCTCGAGGGCAGGACCAGCGCCGACCTGCCGCTCGCGGGATCGGCCTGCTGCGCCTGACCCCGAAGACGGACAAGGGCCCCGCGCTGCCGAGGCAGCGCGGGGCCCTTGCGTGTGGCTACTACTTGCCGGCGGTCGCGTTCTTGAACGCGGTGGCGGCCTTGAAGCCCGGGACCGTCGTCGCGGCGATCTGCATGGTCTCGCCGGTCTGCGGGTTGCGGCCCTCGCGGGCGGCGCGCTCGCGGGCCTCGAAGGTGCCCAGGCCGGGGATCTGGATCTTGTTGCCGGCGGCGACGGCGCCGGTCACGGTCTCGACGATCGCCGAGAGCGCGCGGTCGGCCTCGGCCTTGCTGATGCCGGCCTTCTCGGCGACGGCCTGGACGAGCTCGTCCTTCTTCATCTTTTCTCCTCAAGTCTCGATGGTGCGATGGCCACCATACGGGGACGCAGCCCCAGGAGAGCTCCCTCCGGCGGTGGCAAGACAGCGCAGACTAACGCGCCGGAGCCGGTCGGGGCGAGGTTGGCCCCGCTGACACACCGTCTCGTGCCCGAAGTTTTTCGGTCCATACCCGTCAAGTCACCCGATTTCCGGCCGAACAGGGAACGCAGAAGGCAGTGGCACGCCGCTGCATGCACGTGGGGGACCGATGGCGACGCTCGAAGGACTGCGCAGGCTGGTGCGGCGACCCGAGGAGATGGTCGAGGCCACCCGCTGGCTGTTCGCAGCCCTCACCCTGGTCAGCCTGCTGCTCGGCCTGGCGGCGATGTTGGGGGGCTCACAACTCGAGCTGCTGGTGGGCCTCGCGGGAACGACCGTGCTCTCTGCCTCCGTGCTGGCCGCCTACCGCCGGCGCCGGGTGTCCCTGGGCTGGGAGCTGCTCGACACCGCCGCGCTGGTCGCGGTCACCCTGGCCGCGCCCGAGCCGAACGCCTCACTCGGGTTCGTGTTCGCCTCGCTGTGGTTCCGCTCCCTCTACGGCTCGCTGTGGCACGCGCTGCTGCGCAGCACGCTGTACTCCGCGGCGATGACGGCCGGGGTGCTGCTGTGGGCAGACGTCCCCTGGCACAGCGGCGGCACCGACCTGCTTCGTGTGGTCGGTGTGTTCCCGACCCTGTTCCTGACCGTGGTCGTCTCGCGGCACCTCTCCCGCCTGCTCCACGCCCGGGAGCAGGCCTTCCGACGCGACGCCGTGCTGGCCGCCGTCGGGCCGGAGCTGCTCGGGCTGACCGACGCCGACGAGATCCTGCGGGTCGCCTGGGAGGCGACGCACCGGATCTGCACGGCCACTCCGGGGTTGCGGGCGCTCCGTGTGGTCCGCACCGACGAGGGGCTCCGCGTCACCGGCACCGCCGGCGAGCTCGGCGACGTGCCCGACGTGCTCCCCGGGGCGATCCTGCGCGGCGACGACACGACTCCCACGGCTCGGCACTCGCCCGTGCACCGCACCTCCGAGCTGGACCGCGCCGCCGGGCGGCCGTGCCGATGGGTGTCGATCCGGTTGCCCGCGCTCGGAGCCGGCAGCCGCTGGCTCGTGCTCGGTACCCCGGACGGCGACCTCACCGAAGCCGCCGTCTCGATCTCCAGCCTCGTGAACCAGGTCGCGATGGCGCTGCGCAACAGCCGGATCCACCGCGACCTCACGATCCAGGCCACGCGCGACAGCCTGACCGGGCTGGCCAACCGGGCGTCCTTCAACGCCGCCCTGGCCGCCGCCCTGACCGACGGCGGCCGCCCTGAGACGGCGGTGCTGTTCATCGACCTCGACGACTTCAAGGCGGTCAACGACCAGCTCGGGCACCGGGCCGGTGACGACTTCCTGCGCGAGATGGCGCGTCGACTCGACGCCGCCACCCGGGGTGACGACATGTGCGCCCGGCTCGGCGGGGACGAGTTCGCGGTGATCCTCGGCTCCGGCGCCTGCTCCGCCGTCGCGACCGCCCAGCGGATCGCCGACACGCTCAGCCGGCCGGTCCAGTTCACCGACCGCACCGCCCAGGTCACCGCCAGCGTTGGCGTGGCGACGGCGACCCCGGAGATGGACCTGCAGGCACTTCTGCACTGGGCCGACGTCGCGATGTACGCGGCGAAGGGCAAGGGGAAGGGCCGGGTGGTCGAGTTCGACCTGAGGCTGCACGCCGGGCCCTCCGCCCAGTCGTTCGAGCGGGAGCTCGCCGCGGCTGCCGGCAACGGCGAGCTCGTCGTCCACTACCAGCCCGTGCTCGACCTCTCCGACGGCCACTGCACGGCGGTCGAGGCGCTCGTCCGCTGGGCTCACCCCGAACGCGGGCTGCTCGGCCCCGACGCGTTCATCGCCGTGGCGGAGCGCACCGGCAGCATCCGCGACATCGGCCGCTTCGTGCTGCGGCAGGCGTGCGCGGACATGACCGAGTGGCAGCGGACGCACCCGCACGCGCCGACCGCCGTGCACGTCAACCTCTCCGCCGCCCAGCTCGACGACCCCGCCTTCGTCGACGAGGTGGACGAGTGCCTGGCGGACTTCGACCTGCCGGCCGAGCGACTGGTCCTCGAGATCACCGAGAGCCTGGTGATCTCCTCCGAGGCGGCCATCGAGCAGCTGGAGGTCCTCGCCGCACGGGGCGTTGTGCTCGCCATCGACGACTTCGGCACCGGCTACTCCGCCCTCACCACGCTGCGCACCCTCCCGGTGAGCATCGTCAAGATCGACAAGTCGTTCGTTGCGCGCTGCACCGCCAGCGCCAAGGACCTGGCGGTGATCGAGGCAGTGGTGCTGATGGCTCGCAAGCTGGGGCTGCGCACTATCGCCGAGGGCGTCGAGGAGAGCAGGCAGCAGGCGGTGCTCGACCACATCGGGGCCGACTCGGCGCAGGGCTACCTGTACCTGCGGCCCACCACGTCCACCGGCATCCACGACTGGCTCGAGTCCCTGGCGGCGGAGCAGCCCGAGCTGACCGCCTGACGGACGCTTCTCCGGCGGCCGTGAGCCCACGGGCCCCCGGGTGTACGGCGCTCGAGTCCGCGGCCGCTCAGCCCTCGCGGCTCACCGGCCCACCGGCGCGGCCGAACCGCGCAGCGACGGCGCGGACCTGCTCGGCGAGCTCGGGTGGCGAGACCACGTCGAAGTCCGCGTCGATCGAGCCGAGCAGCAGCATCGGCCAGTCGAGGGTGTCGACGTCCATCACCATCCTGCACCGGTCCTCACCGATCGCGCTGACCTCGGCCCAACGTCCGGCCGCCTTCGCGACCACCGCGGCCGGTGCGAGCAGGTGCACCTCGACGTGGATGTGCGTTCGGGCCGCCTCGATCCCCTCCCGGACGAACGCCGCCGCGTTGTCGGCCGGCAGCTCCCGAGGCCGGAACCGCGTTCCGGTCAGCCGCGGCGAGGACAGCCGGTCGACCCGGAAGGTGCGCCAGTCCATCCGGCCGAGGTCGTAGCCGACCAGGTACCACCGGCGGCCGAGAGTGACGAGCCGGTGCGGCTCGACGCGCCGGTGGGTCGTCGGACCGCCCCGCCCGTCGTACCGGAACTCCAGGCGCTCGTCGTCGCGGCACGCCTGCGCGATCGTGGCGAGCACGCCCGCGTCGACCGTCGGACCGGACAGGACGGCAGGGACGGTGAAGTCCTGGAGCGCCTTGACCCGCCGGCGCAGCTTCGCCGGCATCACCTGGACGATCTTGCTGAGCGCCCGCACCGAGCTCTCCTCGACCCCGGAGACCACGCCGCCGGCCGACGCGCTGAGGCTGACCGCGATCGCGACCGCCTCGTCGTCCTCGAGCAGGAGCGGGGGCAGCGCGGCGCCGGCCTGGAGCTGGTAGCCGCCGGCCACCCCGCGGGTGGCGCTGACCGGGTAGCCCAGCTCGCGCAGCCGTTCGACGTCGCGACGCAGCGTCCGTGGGCTGACCTCCAGGCGTTCGGCGAGCTCCGCGCCCGCCCAGTAGCGGTGCGTCTGGAGCAGGGAGAGCAGGCGCAGCATCCGTGACCGTGAGTCCGACATGTGTTCCAGACTAGTTCGGATTGAGGACAGGTTCTGACCGGAACGACTTCTAGTGTCGTGGTCATGAACTCCACGATGATTCGGACCGAGGGTCTGACGAAGCACTTCACCACGAACCACACCACGGTCGAGGCCGTGCGCGGCATCGACCTGGAGATCGAGCGCGGCGAGCTGGTCGCCCTGCTCGGCCCCAACGGCGCCGGCAAGTCCACGACCCTGCGGATGCTGACCACGCTGCTCGCGCCGACTGCGGGCACCGCGCGCGTGGCCGGGCACGACGTGACCACCGAGCAGGGCGCGGTGCGGCGGCGGATCGGCTACATCGGCCAGGGCAACGGCGCCGGCCACGTCCAGCGCGGCCGGGACGAGCTGGTCACGCAGGGCCGGATCCACGGCCTGTCGCGCGCCGCGGCCCGGGCCCGGGCCGACGAGCTCGTCGAGTCGCTGGACCTGGCCGCCGTCGCCGACCGGAAGGTGTCCGCGCTGTCCGGCGGTCAGCGGCGCCGGCTGGACATCGCGATGGGGCTGATCCACGCCCCCGAGCTGCTGTTCCTCGACGAGCCGTCCACCGGCCTGGACCCGCAGAACCGCGCCAACCTGCAGGAGCACATCGTCGCGCTCCGCCGCCGGCACGGCACGACGATGGTGCTGACCACGCACTACCTCGACGAGGCCGACGCGCTCGCCGAGCGGGTCGTGATCGTCGACCACGGACGGGTCGTGGCCGACGACACCCCGGCCCGCCTCAAGGCCGAGCTGGCCGGCGACCGGGCGAGCATCAGCCTCGCCGGTCCCGCGGACGCGATCCGCGCCGAGGCGCGCACCCGGGCGGTCGTGCCCGATGCCGTGGTCGAGCAGCGCGGTCCGGTGCTCGACGTACGCGCCGCCGAGGTGACCCGAGCCCTGCCGCGGCTGCTGTCCGAGTACGCCGC
Organism: Nocardioides pakistanensis; assembly: GCF_054781215.1. NCBI lineage: Bacteria > Bacillati > Actinomycetota > Actinomycetes > Propionibacteriales > Nocardioidaceae > Nocardioides > Nocardioides pakistanensis. The sequence continues at coordinate 107,577 of NZ_BAAGUV010000022.1, forward strand.
CTCGGGCGCGAGCGTCGTCGCGGTCGAGACCCACCGGCCCACCCTCGACGACGTCTTCTTGAGCCTCACCGGCCGCAGCCTTCGCGAAGGACAGGCCGCTCCCGGCTCCATCACCGACACCACCACCCTGCAGGAGGTCTCCGCATGAGCACCAACCTCGTCACCGACACCGCCCTGGTCTTCAACCGCGAGCTCCGGCCGGTGATCCGCGACCCGTTCTCGGTGGTCTTCGGGCTGATCCAGCCGCTGTTCTTCCTGGCCCTGTTCGCGCCGCTGCTCTCCAGCGTGTCCGGGCTCGGCACGAGCAGCTCGCTGCAGTGGTTCGTGCCCGGGGTGATCGTGATGCTCTGCCTGTTCGGTACGTCGACCACCGGCGCCAACCTGCAGCAGGAGATCCTCTCCGGCTCCCACGAACGGCTGCTCGTCACGCCGCTGTCGCGCTCGTCGCTGATGATCGGCCGCGCGCTGAAGGAGATCGTCCCGACCGTGGCGCAGGCGGTGGTGATCGTGCTCGCCACGGTGCCGTTCGGGTTCCGGGTCGACCTCGCGGGGGCGGTCACCGGCCTGCTGATCCTCGCGGTGTTCTGCGTCGGGCTCGGCGCGCTGTCGTACTCCCTCGCGCTCGCGTGCCGCAACCAGGAGTGGATGTTCTGGGTGGTCCAGCAGACGCTGCTGTTCCCGCTGCTGCTGCTCGCCGGGATGCTGCTGCCGGTCGACAACGGCCCCGGCTGGCTGCGGACGCTGTCGAAGGCGAACCCGCTGACCTACGTGGTCGACGCCGAGCGGGCGCTGTTCGACGGCGACTTCGCGACCGGCACGCTGCTCGGCGGTGTCGTCGCGGCTGTCGCGATGGCCGCCCTCGGCCTGCTCGTCGGCACGCGCGCGATGCGCTCCTCCGCCTGACCCCCCAATTCCCACGTTAACTAGAGGAACTGCCACTTGGCACGGGTTGCAACTCGTGCCAAGCGGCAGTTCCCCACGTTAACTTGAGGATCCGCCGGGGGCGCCCGGGCGGGGCGGGGCCGGTGCGGCGCGGCGGCTCAGTAGCGGAAGCGGGCCACCTCGGCGCGCAGCGACTCAGCCATCGTGGCCAGCTCGGCGATCGCCGCGCTGGTCTGGTTCACCGCGGCGGTGGTCGACTCGCTGCTCGCGGCGACACCGGAGATCGTGGCGGCGATCTGGGTCGAGCTGGCGGCGGCGTCGGCCACCGAGCGGCTCATCTCGTTCGTCGTCGCGGTCTGCTCCTCGACCGCGGAGGCGATCGTGGTCTGGTAGTCGCTGATCGAGGTGACGATCCCAGTGATCTGGGCGATCGCGTCGACGGCGGCCGTCGTGGCCTCCTGGATGGCGGCGATCTGCGCGACGATCTCGTCGGTGGCCCGGGCGGTGCCCTGGGCCAGGTCCTTGACCTCGCCGGCGACGACCGCGAAGCCCTTGCCGGCGTCACCGGCCCGCGCGGCCTCGATCGTGGCGTTCAGCGCGAGCAGGTTGGTCTGCTCGGCGATCGAGGTGATCACCTTGACGATCTTGCCGATCTCCTCGCTGGAGTCACCGAGCCGGGACACGGTCTCGTTGGTGGCCCCGGCGACCGAGACCGCCTCGCTGGCGACCTGGGCGGCGCGGTTGGCGTTCTCGGCGATCTCCCGGATCGACATACCCATCTGCTCGGCCCCGGTGGCCGCGGCACCGACGTTCTGGGACACCTCGTCCGCAGCCGCGGCGACCACGCCGGACTGGTGGGAGGTCTCCACGGCCGACTGCTCGATGGAACCGGCGGTGGCGGTGAGCTCCTCGGCGGCGGAGGCGACGGTGTTCGCGGAGTCCGCGACCGATCCGACCAGGCCACGGAGCGAGGCGGAAGCGCTGTTGAGCGAGCGGGTCATGTCGCCGAGCTCGTCGCTGGTGAAGGCGGGCACCTCGACGGCGAGGTCGCCCTCGGCCAGCCGGTCGAGCGCTGCGCGCAGGCGCGCCATCGGTCGCACGATCGACATCGACAGCAGCACCGCGAGCAGGATCCCGAGAAGCAGAGCCACCCCCGTGACGACGATGGTCATCAGCCGGGCCGAGTCCTGGGCCGCCTCGGTGTCGGCCCGCAGCTGCTCGACCTGCGCGTCGACCGACGACGACAGAGCGCCGAGGGCCTCGGAGATCACGTAGAAGACGTCCCACTTGGGCCCGGCGGAGACCGCGTCGCCCTGGTCGAGCCTGCCGGCGGCCCAGAGGCCGTGGATCTGGTCGTTGTAGGCCAGGAAGTCCGCCCACTGCGACTCGATCGTGTCCAGGCTGGCTTCGGCCTCGTCGTCCAGCACGCTGCGGTCGACCTCGAACAGCTTCTCGAAGCCGGCGACGCCGTCGGCGTAGTTCTTCAGGTTGTCCCCGTCCGGCGCAGCGGCCGCCGGCCCTTCGCTGCGGGACTTCCAGGCGGTGATGTTCTGCCAGTTCGCCGCCCACAGCAGGTCGTAGTCGGCCTGCTTCACCTGCGCGCGGACCGCGATCGCGCGGTCGAGCTCGGCGTTGTGGTCGGCGACCGTGGCCTGGCCGCGCACGGCCACCGCGGTCACCAGGAGCATGCCGATCCCGAGGACGCCGACGAGCATCCAGATCCGCTTGCCGATGCTGCGGTTGGCCAGGAAGCCGAGCTTCGAGTACAGGCCGGTGAGGTCCATGGGCGTCTCCTCGGGTTGCGGCCGGGCGCCTTCTGGGGTCCCCGCACCGGAGCGATTCCCTTCGCTCACCGACTCTCATCGGCCGCAGGCAGTCCGGAATGAGGCTCCGGTCACATCATGTGTCCGGAGTCACATCGGCTGCGCTCCTCAGAGCTGACGCGCCGGGATCCCCACCACGGTCGCACCGGCCGGTACGTCGTGCACCACCACTGCGTTCGCGCCCACCCGGGCGCCGTCGCCGACCTTCACCGCACCGAGCACCTTCGCGCCGGCACCGATGACCACGTTCGAGCCGATCGTCGGGTGCCGCTTGCCGGCCTTGCCGGAGACCGCACCGAGGGTGGCGCCGTGGTAGATCAGCACGTCGTCGCCGACCTCCGCGGTCTCCCCGATCACCACGCCCATCCCGTGGTCGATGAACACCCGCCGCCCGATGCACGCGCCGGGGTGGATCTCCACCCCGGTCATCGCGCGCGCGGTCTGCGAGACCAGCCGCGCCAGCAGCCGCCGACCGGAGCGGCACCACAGCCGGTGTGCCAACCGGTGCACCCAGACCGCGTGCAGGCCCGGGTAGGCCAGCATCACCTCCGCCCGGGAACGCGCCGCCGGGTCACGCTCCATCGCCGCAGCGACGTCCTCCTTCAGCCGGGTCCGCCAGCCGACGGGCGCACAGGTCGGGTTGGGGTGGTGGGTCACCTCAGTCGGCCAGGCCCTCGAACAGCACCGTGGACAGGTAGCGCTCGCCGAACGACGGCACGACGACCACGATCGTCTTGCCGGCGTTCTCCGGCCGTGCGGCGACCTGGACCGCGGCGGCGATCGCGGCGCCGGAGGAGATCCCGACCAGCAGACCCTCCTCGACGGCGGTACGGCGCGCCCACTCGACCGCGGTGCCGGCGTTGACGTCGATCACCTCGTCGTAGACGTCGCGGTCGAGGATCGGCGGCACGAAGTTCGCGCCGATGCCCTGGATCTTGTGCGGACCGGGCTCGCCACCGGTGAGGATCGCCGACTCCTCGGGCTCGACGGCGATCACCTGCACCTCGGGCTTGCGCTCCTTGAGCAGCCGCCCGGCACCGGTGATCGTGCCTCCGGTGCCGATGCCGGCGACGAGGATGTCGACGGTGCCGTCGGTGTCGTTCCAGATCTCCTCGCCCGTCGTACGGCGGTGGACGTCCGGGTTCGCGGGGTTCTCGAACTGCCGGACCAGCACGGCACCGGCCTGTCCGCCGATCTCCTCGGCCTTGGCGATCGCGCCCTTCATGCCCTCGCTGCCCGGGGTGAGCACGAGCTCGGCGCCGAAGCCGCGCAGCAGCGCCCGGCGCTCCTTCGACATCGTGTCGGGCATGGTGAGGATGACCTTGTAGCCGCGGGCGGCGCCGACCATCGCCAGCGCGATGCCGGTGTTGCCGGAGGTCGCCTCGACGATCGTCCCGCCGGGCTTCAGCTCACCGGACGCCTCGGCGGCGTCGACCATGGACACGCCGATCCGGTCCTTCACGCTGTGCGCCGGGTTGTAGAACTCGAGCTTCGCGAGGACGGTGGCGCCGGCGTCGCCGACCACCCGGTTCAGCCGCACCAGCGGCGTGTTGCCGACCAGCTGGGTGACGTCGTCGTAGATCCGCATCAGGCTCTCCTTCGGTGCTCGCGGCGGCGGTTCGGCATGAACCACCCCAAGAAGGATCGCAGGTCGCGCCAACCGCTGCGGACGCGACCGGGGTCAGGCGCTCTCGGCGGGCACCGGCTCGGCGAACACGACGATGTTGCTCAGGTAGTCACCGTCGACCCAGTCGGTGCAGGTGACCAGCACCAGCCGGCCGCCGCGCCGCTTCTGCCCGAACAGGTCGTAGGCGTGCTCGGTGACCTCGGCCTTGGAGTACTCCGTCACCCGGGTGACCCGGTAGTCGACCGCGCGGCCGTCGTCGTACACCTTCACGACGGCGCCGCGCTCCACCGTGCCGAGCCGGTTCATCACACCACCGCCGGCGTGCAGGGTGTGCCCGGTGAGGACGGTCTGGCCGACCGGGGCGCCGGGGTGGGCGCTGCGCTGCCACCAGCCCACCGTGCGGGCGTCCTCGGGCGGGGTCAGCACGCCGGCGGTGTCAACCTCGATCGGCTTCAACGGGGCGTCGAGCCCGATCGAGGGCACCTCGAGCCGGCGCGGCGGCTTGCCCGTGGTGAAGGGCGCCTGCGGTGCGGAGACCCCGGCGTCGGCCTCGACCGGGTCGTCGGAGGGCATGACGAGCACGGCAGCGACCGCGACCAGGGCAGCGACGACAGCGCCGGCGAGCAGGGCTCGCAGGCGCTGCCTGCCGTCGACGTCCAGGCTCACGGGGACGTCACCTCGTGGCGAGGAAGCGGTACCCCACCAGCCCGGCCACGCCCATCAGCACCAGTGCCGCGGGCACGGTGCCGTCGGAGCGCGGGCTGGGGGCTTCGGCGAGTCCGGCGTCGACCGCGGTGGGCACCTCCGGCAAAGCCTCGGGGGCGGCCGGTGCAGCCGGCGCCTCCTGGGCCACGACCGCGTTGGGGCCGCAGCTGACGTTGCCGATCTGCGCGTTGACGAGGCTGTCGGCCCCGAGCTGCTGCGCGGCGGGCAGCACCTGGAGGTCCAGCGCGGTCACCTCGATCGCGTTGTCGGCCGGGGCGGACTGCTGGTTGAGCGTGATCTCGAGGAGGTTGTCCTCCAGCGGCGCCAGCTGCGGGGCGAGCTCGGCGAGGAGCGTGTCCACGACCTGGGTCTGCAACGCCTCGGTGAGCGTGGTCAGGTCGGCCAGCGCGCCGTCGAAGGTCGCCTCGAGGTTGGTCTCCACGGCGTCGAGTACGGCGGTCACGACGGCGTCGAGGTCGGTGACCACCTTGGTGTTCGGGGCGGGGTTCACCGGCAGCTCGACGAGGTCGACCTCCTCGCCGGCGAGCAGCAGGGTGAGCCGCGCGTCGGCGATGTTGGCGGTGCCGGACGCGCCGTCGGGCGAGGCCTCACACCGCGCCTCGACCGCACCGAGGTTGCCGACCAGCCCGACCTCACCCAGCGGGGCGAGCGCCTCGGTGAGCGCGGCGGTGATCGGGCCGACCAGCTGGCCCATCACGTCGTTCAGCGGCGCCAAAGGGGCCAGCGCGGACTCGGGGTCGACCAGCACGCTGTCGCTGAGGTCGAGGTGCGCCAGCGTCAGCCCGATCGGACGTCCTGGGGTGATGCAGCGCGAGTCGCCGATCCGGACGACGGAGCCGCCTTCGCCGGCGACGCCGGCACAGGCGGCCGAGACTCCGCGGCCGCCGTCGAACTGGGCGGAGACGTCCTGGGCGAGCACGCCGAGGTTGGCCAGCTGCTGGTTGCCGAGCACGCCCACGGTCGGGTTGGTGACGCCCTCGGTCGACTCCTCGGTGCCGTCGTGCGTGGCGGCTACCGGCGCGGTCTGCAGGCCGTTGCCGGCCGGGTCACCGGCGATCCGGACGTTCAGGGCCTGGGCGCTCGCCTGCGACACCGGCGGCGGGGCGGCCAGAGCGGGGCCGGCGGCCATCGCGGCGAGAGTGATCGCGGCTCCCACGGCAGCGAAACGGGTCAACGTGCTCACAAGGCCCCCAAGATGGCTGTTGTGGTTCGACAGGTTGGTGGACCTCGCCCGAGAAGGCGGATTTACGATCCCGGCGAGGACCGTAACTGAGCGCGACCTGGAAAGTAAACCCTTGTGACACGGTCAGTGACACCACGGGACGTGCCGTCACGGGATCCCCAGGGGCGCCTGCACGGACAGGGCGTCAGTGGGTGTTCGCCGCAGGCTCCAACCCGCGCCACAGCAGCACCCAGGCCCGGTCGGCGACGGCGCGACGCTGCTCGGCGGGCGCCCGAGCGACCACGGCGGCGACCATGCCGACCGCGAGCAGGAGGTCGTCGGCCGTGACGGTGCTGCGACCGTCCGCGGCGACGTCGGCGAGCACCCGCCTGACCCGGTCGGCGAGCGCGACCACCCGCGGGTCCTCGGAGGTGGCGGTGAGGATGTCGACGAACGCGACCGACCCGACGATCTGGTCGGTCAGCGCCCGGACGAGCATCTCGAGCGTCACGCCGGGCTCCTGGGCGAGGGCCTCGAGCCCCAGCACGTTGTCCTCGAACACCGCGAGCGCCAGGCCGGCCCGGTCGGGGAAGTGCCGGTACAGGCTGCCCTGCCCGACCCCGGCGCGCTTCGCCACGGCGCTCAGCGGTGCGTCGATGCCGCGTTCGCCGAACACCTCGTGGGCTGCTGCGAGCAACGCGCGACGGTTGGCCTCCGCGGCGCTGGGTCCGCGGTTCTCACGACGCACGGTGGGCACCCGGTCACCGTACCGCCGGGCCGACCACGCCCATGCAGCGATCTGCCCCTCCCACGACACCCGGTCCGGTGGCGAGAGGGGCAGATCCGCAAGGGAAGTCGGCGTCAGCCGGCCTGGACGGCCTCCTGCAGCCGGCGGGAGGTGTCGGCCAGCCCTCGTGCGGCGGCGCGGATGTCCTCGAGCTCGGCGGTGGTCCGCCGCGAGGACTCGTCGACGCCCTCGAGCGCCGTCGCGATGTGCCGGCCGCCGTCGACGGCCTGGGCCAGGCTCGCCGCCATCGCCGAGGTGGTCGCGGTCTGCTCCTCCACCGCACCGGCAATGGTGGCCTGGAAGTCGTTGATCCGGCCGATGATCTCGCGGATCCGCACGATCTCGTTCGCCGCCTGCGCCACCGCACCCTGGATCGCCTCGACCTGCGCGGAGATGTCCCCGGTGGCCTGCGCGGTCTCCTGGGCCAGGTCCTTGACCTCGCCGGCGACCACGGCGAAGCCCTTGCCGGCGTCCCCGGCACGGGCCGCCTCGATGGTGGCGTTGAGCGCGAGCAGGTTGGTCTGCTCGGCGATCGTGGTGATCACCTTGACCACGCTGCCGATCTGCGCGGAGGACTCACCGAGCTCGGCGACGGCACGGTTGGTGGCGTCGGCGATCTCGACGGCCTCACCGGCGATCTTGGCCACGGCGTGGGCGTTCTGCGCGATCTCGCCGATCGAGGCGCCCATCTCGTGGGTGCCCGAGGCGACGTTGTCGATCCCGTTGCTGACCTCGTGCGCGGTCGTCGAGGCCGCCGCGGTCTGCTCGGCGGTCCGGGCGGCGCTGTCGGTGATCTCGTCGCTGGTCTCCACCAGCCGGTGGGTGGCCGCGTCGAGCTCGCCGATCGCGGCCCGGACGTCGGCGGCGACCGCCGCGGACCGGTCGAGCGTGCCGTTGAGTGCGGTGGCGAGCTTCTCGAGCTCGGTGCGGCCGTTGCCCTCCGGAAGCCGGGTGTCGAGGTCGCCGCTGGCGAGTACGTCGGTCGCGGACCGGATCGGCCGGACGATGGTCCGCCCGACGAGGAACGACGCGCCGCCGACGAGCACCAGCACTCCGAGACCGCTGAGCAGCAGCTTCATCGTCTCGCCGAGGACGACCGAGCGGACGTCGTCGACGTACACCCCGGAGCCGATCACCCAGCCCCACGGCTCGTAGCCGGCGACGTAGGAGACCTTCGGCTGCGGTTCCTCGGCGCCGGGCTTGGGCCACTGGTAGTCGACGAAGCCGGCGCCCTCGGCCTGCACGACCTTCACGAACTCGACGAACAGGTGCTTGCCGTCGGGGTCGGCGTTCTCGGTGAGGTCCGTGCCGTCGAGCTCGGGCTTCATCGGGTGCATGACCATCGTCGGGTGCATGTCGTTGATCCAGAAGTACTCCTCACCGGAGTACCGCAGCTGCTTCACCGCGGTCAGCGCGGCGGCCTTCGCCTGCTCCTCGGTGAGCGCGCCGCCGGCCGCCTGCTCGCCGTAGTGGGTGACGACACCCAGCGCGGTCTCGACCACGCTGCGCGTGGCGGCCTGGCGCTCGGCCATGATCCGCGACTGCATCTGGCTCGACGCGACGAGCGCGAGCATGGTCATCCCGAGCCCGAACAGGACCACGATGACGACCAGCCGTGCCTGGATCGACATGGCGTTGAGACGCTTCATCTCCGACTCCCCGTGTTGAGGTCTTTGGGACCTCATCGGCCGGGACCTTCGTCACGTGAGCGGTTTCACACCGCGTGCGCCGCGGGTTGATGTTTCCCGGCTGCACCGGTCGGATAGGGCCATGACTCCCCCGAAGCCGCCCGCCCCCGGCACCGGCTGGACCGCCGAGCGCGTGACCGCCCTCTTCACCAGGCTCGCCGAGCACATCCCTGCCGCGCAGGAGCTGCGCCACCGGATCCACGCGGAGCCACGGGTCAGCGGTGACGAGCAGGACACCACCGACCTGATCGTCAAGGCGCTCGGGCTGCCGGCGACGCCGGTCGCCGAGACCGGCGCCCTGGTCCGGATCGGCGACCCCGACGGCCCGGCGGTGGGGATCCGGGCGGAGCTGGACGCGCTCCCGGTGCACGAGAGCAGCGAGGTCGGCTGGCGCTCGGTCAACGACGCCATGCACGCGTGCGGTCACGACGTGCACATGGCCGCGGCGTACGCCGTGGCCCGCACCCTGGAGGAGATGGGCGGACCGCTGCCGCTGCTGCTGGTGCTGCAGCCGCGCGAGGAGACCCTGCCCTCCGGCGCCAAGGACGTGGTCACCTCCGAGCAGTTCCAGGTCCACGACGTGCGCGCGTTCGTCGGGCTGCACGTGCAGCCCCGGCTCCCCGCGGGCTGCTTCTCCGCGATCCCGGGCCCGGTCAACGCGGCCGCCGACGAGTTCGAGATCCGGGTGCAGGGCCGGCCCGGACACGCGGCGTACCCGCACCTCACCGCGGACCCGGTCGTCGCGGCAGCGGACCTGATCGGCACCTTGCAGCACCTGATCTCCCGGCAGGTCGACCCGACCAACCCGACGGTGCTCACCGTCGGGTCGATCGAGGGTGGCAACTCCCCCAACGTGGTGCCGGCGTGCGTGACGATGAAGGGGATCTTGCGCACCTTCGACGAGCACGACCGCACCCGGCTGCACGGGTCGATCGAGCAGGCGGCGCGCGCGGTCGCGGAGGTGCACGGCTGCGACGCCGGCACCAGCGTGACCCTGGGAGCGCCGGTGCTCGACAACGACACCGACCTGGCGACGGCGGCTGCCGCGCGGATCGAGCGGGCGGGGTTCACCCAGTCCTCGCCGCTGCGCTCCTGCGGCGCCGACGACTTCTCCTACTTCTGCCCGGTCGTCCCGTCGCTGATGGTGTTCCTGGGTGTGGGCTCGGGGGAGGCCGGTGCGCCGGGGCTGCACCACCCCGGCTTCCTGCCCGGGGAGGAAGCGGTTGCGGACGCGGCGACGACGCTGCTGGCTGCCTACCTCGGTGCCTGCGACACCGTGCTCGACCTGCCCGACGCGGAGACCCCGCTGAGCCCGGCGACCCGCGCGGACGAGTGAGGCCGGTCAGTCGGTCAGCCCGGCGGTGACCTTGGCCAGGTCCGCGATCACGTCGACCATCTGGCCGGTCTTCTCGAGCACGCGGCGCTGACGCACCGCTCCGTTCCCGCGCTCGCGGAGCCGCTCGACCCGGTCGCGGACCAGTTCCTCGTCGCCGTTGGCCCGCAGCGCCGGCCCGACGTGGGTGAGCAGGTCGGCGAGGACGTCGTACGCCGGACGGGGCCGGTGCGTGACCGGGTCCAGCAGCGAGCCGGTGAGCCCTTCACGCGCGGCCTGCCAGGTGGCGAGCCGGAGCATGGTGACCGGCACCTTGGCCGGCTCCGTGCCGCGCTTCCAGTCCTCGACGGCGGTGTCCACCAGCGCCCGGGCCAGTGCCCCGATCAGCACGGTGTCGCGGACGTCGAGGCAGACGTCGGCGACCCGGATCTCCAGGGTCGGGTAGTGCTCCGAGGGCCGCGCGTCGATGTAGACCATCCCGGCGTCGAGCAGCACCTGGCAGCCGACGAGCTCGTCGACCCACCCGCGATACTCCGCTCCCGAGTCGAACAGCTCCGGCGGGCCACTGATCGGCCAGCGACCGATCACCTGCGACCGGTAGCTGGCGTAGTGCGTGTCCGAGCCCTGCCAGAACGGCGAGTTGGCGCTGAGCGCGAGCAGCGTGGGCAGCCACACGCGGATCCGGTTGAGTGCGGCGATCGCCTCGTCCTCGGAGTCGACCGAGACGTGCACGTGGCAGCCGCAGCTGAGCTGCTCGGCGGCGGTCAGGCCGAACCGCTCGTGCATCTCGGCGTACCGGGAGTCGGGCACGATCTGCGGCGTCACCGCGACCGGCGACGTGCCGACCGCGAGGATCGAGGTGCCCTCGGGCCGGGCCGCCTTGATCGCCACGTCACGCCAGCGGCGCAGGTCCTCCTCGAGGTCGGCGAGGGACGTGTGCGGCGAGGTGTCGGTCTCGACCTGCTGCCGCTGCAGCTCGCCGCCGACCGTCCCGCCGGGCCCGTCGGAGCTCTCGACCGTGGCGGCCAGCTCCTCAGCGCGGTCGAGCACCCGCGCCGCCACCGACCGTGGCTGCCCGGTCTCGGCGTCGACGACGAGCAGCTCCTCCTCGATTCCCAGTGTGCGCATGAAAGACCCCTCCCAGGTCGCCGAGGGGCCTGTGCCACGTGGGCAGAAGTTGCCGTTGGGGACCACCCCGAGCAACCTGTCTCTGCCCACTTGGCGGCGTCGCATGCGGGTTCAGGCAGTGGCGAGGTCCTCGTCGGGGACCGTGACCGAGTCGAGCGGGATCACCGGGTACATCTCCGGCTCCTGGTCCGGGGTGAGCGCGGTGGGCCCGTAGATCCACTCGGTGAAGGTGTAGTCGTAGGTGTCGCGTGCGCGGAGGATCTCGTTGCGCTGCAGGCGCTTGAGCCCGTCGAGGTGCCACAGGTCGCCCCAGACCCGGCCGGTGGTGATCACCCGCCGGCAGTGCTCGGGACGGACTGCGTCGTACGCGGCGAGCGCCTCGCCCCAGTCCAGGCCGGCCACCGACGCCCCGGCGTCGAGCAGCCGGCCGACGTGCTCGGCGAGCACCCAGCCGTCCTCGATCGCCATGATCGCGCCCTGCGCCATGTACTGCAGCGGCGGGTGCGCGGCGTCGCCGAGCAGCGCGATCCGGCCGTGCACCCAGCTCATGATCGGGTCGCGGTCGAACATCCGCCACCACCGGTCGCGCCACATCAGCGGGATCCCCTGCCGCACCTGGTCGCAGGTGCCCTCGAACGCCGCGTCGAGCTCGTCCGGCGTACCCCAGTCGTCCTCGCCGGCCAGCGCCTTGGGCGACTCGAACACCGCGACCTGGTTGAACATCTCGCCGCCGCGCAGCGGGTACTGCACGAAGTGACAGCCCGGACCGACGTACAGCACCACGTCCTTCTCCGACACGTCGAGGTCGCGCACCTGCTCGATCGGCACCGCGGCCCGGTAGGCGACATAGGCGCTGTTGACCGGCTCGTCGTCGACCAGCAGCCGGCGGGCCACCGAGTGCAGGCCGTCGGCGGCGATGACGACCGCGGCCTCCTCGACGTGGCCGTCCTCGAAGGTGACCTGGGCGCCGTGGTCGGTGTTGTCGAAGGACACCGCGGTCTTGCCGGTGACCAGCTCGACGCCGGCCCTCTCGCAGGCGCGCAGGAAGATGCCGTGCAGGTCGCTGCGGTGGATCACCATGTAGGGGAAGCCGTACTTGCGCTCCAGGTCGGCCAGGTCGATCCGGGTCAGCTCACTGGCGTCGACGGCGTCCTTCATCACCATCGCCTCGGGCAGCACGCCGAGCTGCTTGGCCTCGTCGAGCAGGCCGTACTCGTCGAGGATCCGGGTGCAGTTCGGCGCGATCTGCATGCCTGCGCCGACCTCGCCGAACTCCGGGGCGCGCTCGAGCACGCGGACCCGCAGCCCCTTGCGGTTGAGCGCGAAGGCGGCGCTGAGACCGCCGATGCCGCCGCCGACGACGACGACGTCGGGCCGTCCTGCGTCCGGGGTGAGGTGCTGGGTGTGGCGCTGGGTGTTCATCGGGTTCTCCTTGAGGGGTGCGTCCGGGACGCCTCAGAGCCAGGCGGGGAGCTCGGGCACCGGGCCCGGGTCGGCGGCCACGCCGGCCGCGCCCCGTCCGGCGAGGTACGACGCCACCCCGGCCAGCGAGCCGACCACGGCGACCGGTTCACCCGTCCCCGGCACGTCCCATCGGTCGCCGGTGTCGGACGCCTCGGCCACAAGGGCCGGTCCGGCTGCGGGGCCGCCGCCAGCGCCGGCGCGCTTGCCGACGATGTCGTCGCACAGCGCGGCGAGGAAGTCGGCCGGCAGGTCGGCGAACCCGAGTCCGGTGCCGAGGTCGACGGCGTGCACCATCACCTCGCGCGCCCGCATCCACGGGGTCTCCGAGGCAGGCACGGTGCGGCCCTGGGCGGTGACCACCTCAGCGTGCCAGCCCGCCTCCGGCAGGGCGTCCATCGCCGACTCCAGCCGGTGCGCGGACTGCTTGAACCACTCCGTCAGCGCACTTCCGGCGAGCCTGCTGCCGGCCTCGATGTCGGCGGTGCGCTGCTCCGGCGAGGAGTACATCGGGGTCCGCTCGCCGGTCGCCGCCCAGTGCACGAGGTTGCCGAGCGCGTCGGCGTTCGCGGCGACGTGGGCGACCAGGTGGCGCCGGCTCCACCCGGGCAGGGCGGACGGCTCGGCGTAGCTGTCCTCGTCGAGCCCGTCGACGGCTGCAGCGAACAGCTTGGTGCCCTGGGCGACCCAGCGGCGCGCGTCGTCCCTCGTGCGGCGGGGCATCAGGCCGCGCCCTCCTTGACGACCCGGTTCTCCAGGCGGCCGATCCCGTCGATCTCGGCAACCACGGTCTCACCACCCACGAGGTAGCGCTCGGGCTTGCGCGCGTGGCCGACCCCGCCCGGCGTACCGGTGGCGATGATGTCGCCGGGGTTGAGCCGGACCATGGTCGAGACGTACTCGACCAGCGCGACGGGGTCGAAGAGCAGGTCGGCGGTGGTGTCGGACTGCATCACCTCACCGTCGACCTCGAGGCGCACGGCCAGCGTCGGGCGGACGCCGCCAGGCAGCTCGTCGGGGGTGACCAGGCACGGGCCGACCGGGGTGGTGGAGTCCCAGTTCTTGCCCTGCAGCCATTCGCGGGTGCGGAACTGCCAGTCGCGGCAGGTGATGTCGTTGAGCACGGTGAACCCGGCGATCGCCTGCTCCGCCTCGGCGGTCGAGGCGCGGCGCACCGGTGAGCCGATCACGACGGCGAGCTCGACCTCCCAGTCGAAGGCGTCGGTTTCCTCGGGCCGGACGATGTCGTCGGTCGCGCCGATCAGCGTGTCGGCGAACTTGGAGAACAGCGTCGGGTACTCCGGCAGGTCGCGGCCCATCTCCTGGATGTGGTTCTTGTAGTTGAGCCCGACGCAGACCACCTTCGACGGCCGGGCGACCAGGGTGGCGAGGTCGGTGCCGTCGACGGGGTACGTCGGACCCTCGGCCGCCGTGGCGAGCTCACGCCAGCCCGGCTGGGCGAGGAGGTCACCGAGGTCGTCGTGGCCGAGGTCGACCAGCGTGTCGCCGTCGACCCGGACAGCGCGGGTGCCGCCCTGGACGCGAGCGGTTGCGAGCTTCATGTGATGGGGTTCCTTCGGTCGTGGGTGTCGTGGGGGATGTGCTCAGCCGGCGGGCTGGGTGCGGTGCAGGCCGAGCGCCTCGAACACCGGGGAGTCGCTGAACCGGAACAGGTCCAGGGCGCCGGAGTCGGAGTCGGTGGACCCGGCCTCGGACCGGACGCTGAACGGCTGCCAGGACGGCACGACGAACAGGTCACCGCGGGTCACGGTCCACTGCTCGGAGCCGACGATGACGGTGCCGGAGCCGTCGAAGACCTGGTAGACCGACGAGCCGACCTCGCGGACCGGTGCGGTCTCGGCGCCACGGCGGACCCGGTGCATCTCGGCGCGGATGGTCGGGAGGACGTCGTCGCCGTTGCGCGGGTCGGTGAACCGCACCGCGGCGTGGCCCGGTTCGACGACCCCGTCGTACCCCTCGGCCTCGAGCGCGAGCTGGTCGGCCAGCGCGCGGTCGGTGTGCACCCACTTGTAGGACAGCAGCGGGCTGCCCTTGGCGCCGCTGTCCGGGGCGCCGACGGGCCGGAGGCCGGGGTGGCCCCAGAGCCGCTCCGAGCGGGACCGGTCGGGGGTGGTCCGCTCGGCGTCGGTGATCTCGTCGCGGCCGAACTGGAAGAACTGCGCCTCGGAGGCGTACTGGAACGGGATGTCGAGGCCGTCGATCCACGCCATCGGCCTGTCGGTGGCGTTGTGGTGGGCGTGCCAGTTCCAGCCGGCCTGGGGCAGGAAGTCGCCGCGCTGCATCGGCACCGGGTCTCGGCCGACCACGGTCCACACGCCCTCGCCCTCGACGACGAAGCGGAACGCGTGCTGGGTGTGCCGGTGCTCGGGTGCGTCCTCACCGGGCATCAGGTACTGGATCGCGGCCCAGAGAGTGGGTGAGACGAACGGGCGGCCAGCCAGTGACGGGTTGGCCAGCGCGATCGCCCGCCGCTCGCCGCCGCGGCCCACGGGGACGAGCTCACCGGCGCGCTCGGCGAGCGGGAGCAGGTCGTCCCAGCGCCACAGGTGCGGCTGGGCCTTGGACTGCGGGTGGGCGGGCATGAGGTCGCCGATCTCGGTCCACAGCGGCACCAGCAGCTCCTTCTCGAACCCGCGGTAGAGCTCCTCGAGCTCCGGCGTCGGGGTCGGCTGGCCGGGCGCGTCGACGGCCTGCAGGTGGACCGGGGAGGCGTGAGGCGTCGGTGTCGTCATGCGGCCGATCATGCGACCTGCGCCACTGTCGAGAACAGCGGTTTCTGTTATGCAGAATCTTTCGTAGGCTGGGTCCATGGACCGAGAACCCAAGCGGCGCCCGTCGTACGCCATCACCAGCGTCGACCACGCGTTGCGGCTCGCGGCGGTCCTCCAGCTCGAGGGCAGACTGACCGTCTCCGACGCCGCCGAGCGCCTCGAGGTCGCACGCTCCACCGCGCACCGGCTGCTCGCGATGCTGGTCTACCGCGACTTCGCGGTGCAGGACGAGGACCGCACCTACCGGCCCGGGCCGGTGCTCGAGCTCGCTGCCCACTCGCACTCGGGCACCTCGCGGCTCCGCGCGGCCGCGCTGCCGCACATGGAGGAGCTCGTCGACGTGGTCGGTGAGTCGAGCAACCTGATGATCCGCACCGGCGACACCGCGCGGTTCATCGCGTCGGTGGAGTGCCAGCAGGCGCTGCGGGTCGGCAACCGCGAGGGGATGGTGTTCCCCGCGCACCGGGTCTCCGGCGGGCTGGTGCTGCTCGCCGAGCTCGGCCGCGAGCAGCTCGAGGCGCTCTACGCGCCGGAGCGGTACGCCGACCGGCCCGAGGACCGCCCCGACCTGGCGCGGCTGCACCGCGACCTGGCCAAGGTGCGCAGCAACGGCTTCGCGCTCAACGAGGGCCGCTCCGAGCGCGGCGTCGTCGCCGTCGGCCGGCCGGTGCGCGGCACGGACGGCGAAGCGCTCGCCGGGCTCTCGATCTCCATGCCGAGCGTGCGCTACACACCGCAACAGCTGACGTCGCTGGTCGCGGCGATCGGGTTCGCCGCGCGCGCGATCGAGAACGACCTCCGCGCCCACGGTGGTTGAGGAGGGCGAGGCACGAGCCCACGGTGGTTGAGGGGTCTCGACGGGCTCGACCAGCGGCGGTGGTTGACGGGTCTCGACAGGCTCGACCAGCGGCGGGCCGCTACCCTCTCGCCATGGCCGGCGAGTGGACCTTCCTGTCCAACCACGGTCACGTGCTGGTCTGCCTGGCCCGCGACCCCGACGTCCGGATGCGCGACGTCGCGGCCGCGGTCGGCATCACCGAGCGCGCGGTGCAGCAGATCGTCCGCGACCTCGTCGACGAGGCCTTCGTGGAGAAGGAGAAGGTGGGCCGGCGCAACCGCTACCGGGTGGTGCGCTCGGCCCACTTCCGCCACGACCTCGAGGCTGACGTCAGCATCGGCGACTTCGTCGGCCTGGTGCTCGGCGGGCACGACGACGGCTGACCAGGCGATCAGCGCCGAGCCGGGACGTCGTACTCCTCACCACTCGAGCTCGGCACGCCGTCCTCGCTGTCGCTGCTGTCGCGCGTCGCCCGCAGGCTGAGTACGACGGCCACGGTGATGCTCGTGGCGATCACGGTGAGCGACAGCCAGATCGGCACCTTCCACACGTCGAGCAGCAGCATCTTCACGCCGACGAAGACCAGGATCGCGGCGAGGCCGGCCTTGAGGTAGACGAAGCGGTGGATCAGGTCGGCGAGCAGGAAGTACATCGCCCGCAGGCCGAGGATCGCGAACGCGTTGCTGGTGAACACCAGGAACGGCTCCTGGGTGACCGCGAAGATCGCCGGGATCGAGTCGACGGCGAAGATGATGTCGGTGGTCTCCACCAGCACCAGCACGGTGAACAGCGGGGTGGCCACCCACTTGCCGGCCTTCTTCACCCAGAACTTCTGGCCGTGGTACTCGTCGGTGCTCGGCACCCGCTTGCGCACCAGCCGCAGGACCGGGTTCCTCGAGGGGTCCATCTCGTCGTTGCGGTGGGTGAACATCTTCCAGCCGGTGAAGACCAGGAACGCGCCGAAGACGTAGAGGACCCAGGCGAAGTTCTCGATCAGCACCGCACCGCCGGCGATGAAGATCGCCCGGAACACCAGCGCGCCGAGGACGCCGTAGAAGAGCACCCGGTGCTGGTACTCCCGGGGCACCGCGAAGTAGGTGAAGATCAGCGCGAAGACGAACACGTTGTCCACGGCCAGCGACTTCTCGATCAGGTAGCCGGCGTAGTACTCACCACCGGCCTGGGCGCCGTACGCCCACCAGACCACACCGCCGAACGCCAGGCCGAGCGAGACCCAGACCGCCGACCAGATCGCGGCCTCCCGGACCGAGACCACATGCGCCTTCCGGTGTGCCAGCAGGTCGATCGCCAGCATGGCCAGGATGACGGCCAGGACCGCTGCCCAGGCCCACAGGGGTACGTCCATCACACAACCTCCTCGTCCGCACGTGCGGATCGTCGGAGGTCTCCCCCACCGCGTACGGCGGCCGACGCACCGGACCGGTCAGGGCCGGACGAACTGACGGTGGCGTCGTTGCGAGGTACTCCCCTCTACCGGATGAATGATTCACGAAGCCCAGATCGCACGTCAATCCGACCGGTCGCCGGTGCAGACCACTGTTCGACACCTCGTCCCGACGGCCGGCGACCGGGCGGCCGGTAGGTTGGAGGCGTGGAGACCGACGACGTCCTGACCCTGCTCCAGGAGGTGGCCGAGGAGGTGATCAACCCTCGGTTCCGGGTGCTGGGCGACGAAGAGATCGACGAGAAGAACCCCGGCGACCTGGTCACCGTGGCCGACCGCGAGGCCGAGCTGCAGCTGGCCAAGGCACTCGGCGCGGCCTACCCCGACGCGCTGGTGCTCGGCGAGGAGGCGACCTCGGCCGACCCCACGCTGCTCGAGCGCTACCGGCACGCCGAGCACGCCTTCACCGTCGACCCCGTCGACGGCACGAAGAACTTCGTCGCCGGCTCCCCCGACCACGCGGTGATGGTCGCCGAGATCCACCACGGCGAGGTGGTGCGCAGCTGGATCTGGCAGCCGCAGCACCGGCGCGGGTACGTCGCCGAGCGTGGCGCGGGGGCCTGGTGCGACGGCCGCCGGCTGGTGCGCGAGCCGCTCGACGAGGAGCTGCGCGGGGTCACGTCCCGGCGCGAGTGGATCGGCCGCGCGCTGGGCGCGATGAAGCAGCTGGACCTGACCTGGGTCTGCTGCGGGGTGGACTACCCGAAGCTGGTCGAGGGCGCGGCCGACTACGCGCTCTACTGGCGCACCCTGCCCTGGGACCACGCGCCCGGGTCGCTGCTGCTCAGCGAGGCCGGTGGCGTGGTCGGCGGCTTCGACGGCACCCTCTACCGCCCCCAGCACGACGCGCACCACGGGCTGATCGCGGCGGCCGACCGGGCGACGTACGACCTGACCCAGGGACTGGTGCACGCGCTCCCCGGCCTCTGACGGCCCTGCTCCTGAACTACTCGCACGCCCCGGCGGCACGCGCTCTGCCGAGGTTCCACTCCAGCCAGTCGTCTCCATCGGCGCCGGCCGGCTCGAGGCAGGCCCGGCTCGGGGACCGGTCGGCCAGCGCGGGGACGGCGTCGGCGGAGAGCTCGGAGAGGTAGGACCAGTCCACCTTGCCGGTCTGCTCGTAGCGCTCCAGGTTCTGCTCGGCGACGAAGGCGTCCGGGTTGAGCGCGGCCAGCGCGAGCAAGGTCGAAGCCCCGGTCAGCAACACCGCCCGCGGCACCCAACGGCCGCGGAGCCGGAGACCGGCCGCCATCACCAGCAGCACGACCAGGCCCAGCCAGCCTTCGAAGAACGCCACCAGCAGACGCAGCTGGGTGAGGCCGTAGGCGTCGGCGTAGACGTCCATCCGGTGTAGCGCGGAGGCCACGACCAGCAGCGTGAGCAGGCACAGCGCACCGAGCACGGCCCGCAGCAGCACCCGGTCCCGCGCATCAGCCCGGGGCGCCTTGCGCACGGCGACCGCCACCACGCCGAGGGTCAGCACGGTCGCCACGGTGAGCTGGCCGAACCCCTGGTGGACGTAGTCGGCGTAGGTGAGCCCGGTGGTACGGCTTACGTAGCCGTCGCCGCCGAACATCACCGACAGCTGGGCGGCAACGAACACCGCGAACACCGCGACGACCAGCGACACGGGCACCAGCCACTCGAACCGCCGGGACACCGGGGTTCCCGCGGGCGGCGCGAGCCGCTCGACGCGCGGCGGGTTGAGCGCGACGTACCCGCCGGCCAGGGTCAGTCCGCCCACGGCCAGCCAGACGAACGACCGCAGCCCCAGCGCGTCCACGGTCAGGTCCGGCACGAGCGCGTCGGCCCACTGCGCGAACACCGCGTCGGCCGAGGCGAACAGCGCCCCGAACACGACGACCGCCAACAGCGACAGCAGCGCGGTGCGCACGACCGGCGCCCAGGTGCGGGTGCCGCGCGTCGCGGTGAGCGACCTGCCCAGCCAGGGCAGGCCCCGCAGCGCCGCAAGGGGTACGGCGGCCACCGAGGCGACCAGCCCCGGCATGGAGCGCCCGTCGGTGAGCGCCGCCGAGCCCACCGCGAACGCCGCGAGCAGGCACAGGACAGCCACCCACTCCGCATCCCGCAGGAACAGCGGCGTCATCAGCAGCACGCACAGCGCGAGCGAGGCCAGGTGGTAGGGGGTGCGCAGCCGCGCGTCGGAGAGCGCGACGACACCGGTGAGCGTGACCAGCACCAGGAAGGTGCCGATCCCGAGGTCGCGGTAGGGCAGCACGACCGCGGCCAGGACACCGACCGCGGCAGCAGCGGCCACCAGTCGCGGACGGGCGGTGAGCGAGGCCTCGGGCCACAGGCTGCCGAACGCGGAGTCCAGCGCGGACAGGCTCGGGGGAATCGCCGTGGTGGTCACAGCAGGGTTGGTCATGGGTGCGTTCCTTCCGGGAGACAAACGCGGATCCGGCAGCCGGTCGCGGTGTCGGCGACCTCGATCGAGCCGCCGTGCAGGTCGGTGACCCAGCGGGCGATCGCCAGGCCGAGGCCGGTGCCGCCGTCGTGCTGGACGGTGCCGCCGCCGGCCGACCCGGCGCCGGTGGTGAACCGCTCGAAGACCGTGGCGCGCTGGGCCGGGTCGATGCCGGGCCCGTCGTCGGACACCTCCAGCACGATCCGCTGCTCGCCGCGGCGGGCGTGCACCCGCACGGTGCCCTGGGGTGGGCTGTGCCGGGCGGCGTTGTCGAGCAGGTTGGCCACCAGCTGGTGCAGCCGGGCGGTGTCGGCGTGCACGACCAGGTCGGCCGGTTCGACGAGCACCTCGAAGTCGACCGGCCGGCCGGCGAGCCGCGCCTCCCGGACCGCATCGTCGAGGAACGGCAGCACCTCGACCGGTCCGGCATCGAGCGCGCTGATGCCGGCATCGATCCGGGACAGGTCGAGCAGGTCCGAGACCAGGTCGCCGAGCCGCTCGGTCTGGTCGAGGGCGGCACGGAGCCGCTCCGGGTCGGGCCGGACCACGCCGTCGGCGAGGTTCTCCAGCAGTGCGCGCAGGGCGGCGACGGGGGTGCGCAGCTCGTGGGAGACGTTCGCGACCAGCTCGCGGCGCTGCCGGTCGACGGCCTCCAGGTCGGCGGCCATCGTGTTGAACGCCCGGGCCAGCTCGCCGACCTCGTCACGCGAGGTGGCGGTGACCCGGCGCGAGTAGTCCCCGGTCGCCATCGTCCTGGCTGCCGCGGTCATCTCGCGCAGCGGCGAGGTCATCCCCCGCGCGAGCACCTGCGTGAGCAGCAGCGCGACCACCACGGTGGCCGGGATCGTCAGCAGCGGGTCGAGCCCCAGCCGCGCGCCCGCGGTGGGGAGTACGGCGGCCACGCTGACCGTCACCGCCACGAGGACACCGAGCTTGGTCTTGATCGAGCGCAGCGGGTCCAGCGGCCTCACGGCGACACCTCCAGCGCGTAGCCGACGCCGTGCACGGTGCGGACCACGTCACCGCCCAGCTTGCCGCGCAACGACCGGACGTGGCTGTCGACGGTGCGCGTGCCGGCCGCGTCGGGCCAGTCCCACACGTCGGCCAGCAGCCGCTCGCGGGTGAGCACGGTGCCCGGCTGCTCGGCGAGGCAGGCCAGCAGGTCGAACTCGGTCGGGGTGAGGTGCACCGGCGTGCCGTCCAGGTGCACCTGCCGCCGCGCCCGGTCGATCCGCAGCGGCCCGACGACCAGCTCCGGCGGCAGCGCATTGGCGAGCTCGGCGGCCCGCTCGACCCGGCGCAGCAGGACCCGCACCCGGGCCACGAGCTCGCGCATGCTGAACGGCTTGGTCAGGTAGTCGTCGGCGCCGACCCCGAGCCCGACCAGCACGTCGGTCTCGTCGTCGCGGGCGGTGAGCATCAGCACGGGGACCGGCTTGTCGGCCTGGACACGACGGCAGACCTCGTGGCCGTCGAAGCCGGGCAGCATCACGTCGAGCACGACCAGGTGCGGGTCCCAGTGGGCTGCGGTCGCGACGGCCCCGGGACCGTCGTACTCCTGGCGGACGTCGAAGCCCTCGGCGACCAGCCGGTCGGCGACCGACTGGTTGATGATGCGCTCGTCCTCGACGACCAGCACGCGTGCTGCGTTGACCATGCTCCGAGCGTAGGAGCGCGGCTGTTCAGGGACCGCCGAAAGAGTGTGAAGGTCCTGTGCAGGTTTGTCCCGGATCTACGATGCGAAGCATGAGGCTCACCGTCGTCGAGGGTGACATCACCGAGCAGCAGGTCGACGCAGTCGTCAACGCCGCCAACGAACGGATGCGCGGGGACGGGGGCGTCGACGGCGCCATCCACCGCGCCGGCGGGCCCGCCGTGCTCGAGGACTGCCGGGCACGGTTCCCGCACGGACTGGCGACCGGCCGGGCCGGCTGGACCACGGCGGGGAACCTGCCTGCCCGGTGGGTGATCCACGTGGTCGGGCCGGTCCACGGCGTCGGCACCCGCGACCAGCGGGTCTCCTGCTACGCCGAGGCGCTGGGCGTGGCCGACGGGCTCGGCGCGCGCAGCGTCGCCTTCCCGCTGATCTCCGCCGGCATCTACGGCTGGCCGCGCGAGGACGCGATCCGCGCGGCCGTTGACACGATCCGGTCGACGCCGACCTCGGTCGAGGAGGCGCGACTGGTCGCCTTCGGCCGGGCGGCGTACGACGAGATCCGGGCGGTCGTCGACGGCTGACCACTCACCTGCGGGGTCCAACGCCGGGCGGAAGAGGGCCTTCTTACTCTGACCGGCCCTGCGCGCCCGGACGCAGGATGAGACATGGTGGAGCAGAGCACCGGTCCGGCGAGGGTCCTGCCCGACACGCCGCGAGCGGACCTCGAGCGCTGGGCGTCCGCGAGACTGACCTACCTGGACAACCTCAAGGTCGTCCTGATCACCGCGATCATCGCCATGCACGCCGTCCTCGGTTACGCCGGCACGGTCGAGGTGTGGACCTACACCGGGCTGCGCGAGGTCACGCTGAACCCGGTGGTGGAGGCTGCTCTGCTGGTCTTCCTGAGCCCGTTCGGATTCGTGCTGATGACGCTGCTCTTCCTCGTCGCCGGCCTGCTGACCCCCTCCTCCTTCGAGCGCAAGGGTGCCGGCCGGTTCGTCCGCGACCGGCTGCTGCGGCTCGGGGTGCCGTTCGCGGCGTACGTGTTCGTGGTGCAGCCGGTGCTGGTCTACGCCCTCGAACACCCGCTGGGTGACGCACCCGGCTCGTTCTGGGCGGAGTACCTCGGCGCGGAGCACCAGGTCGACACCGGCCCGCTGTGGTTCGTCGGCGTGCTGCTGATCTACTCCCTCGCCTACGCCGGGTGGCGCCGCTGGAGCGACGGGGCCGGCGGCAGGCACGCCGCGGTCGCGCGGGCGACCAGCCCCGTCACGCTGCGTCGGCTGGTGACCCTCGCCGGGATGGTCGCCCCGCTGTCCTTCCTGGTCCGGCTGGTCTACCCGTACGGCTCCGAGAGCGGGTTCTCCGACCTCAACCTCTGGCAGTGGCCCGGATGTCTCGCCGCATTCGCGCTCGGTGTCGTCACAACGCGCCAGGGCTGGCTGGAAGAGATCCCGCACGGCCTTGCCCACCGCTCCCGCAGCTTCACCCTGGTCGGCCTCGTCGCGATGGCGACGCTGCTCGGCGCCGTCGGCGCACTCGACACGGTCGACGACGCGCTCGGGGGCTGGCACTGGCCCGCTGCGGTCTTCGTGGTGGTCGAGGCCGTGCTGACGGTCTTCGGATCGGTGTGGCTGTTGAGCGTCGCCCAGCGGCTGCTGCACCGGCACCACCGCTGGGGTCCCGCGCTGAGCCGCAGTGCCTACGCCGCATTCATGCTGCAGACAGTGTTCCTGCTCGCGCTCGCGCTGGCGCTGCGGCCGCTCGACGCGCCCGCCGAGGTCAAGGCCCTCCTCGTCGCCGCCGGGGGCGTCGCGACCTCCTTCGGCGCCGCGTGGCTGCTGGTCACGAAGGTCCCCGGGGTCGCCCGCGTGCTCTAGCGATGTCGGTCTGTGGCTGTCCTGCGGCCTGCGGCGGCCGGGGTCGCTGGCCGAAGCGGGAACCCGCTTGCCGGGTCGTCGGCTTCCGGGGGCGCTCTGGTCGTGCCGTCGGAGCGGGAGATCGCCGGCTTCGTCGTACGCGGCCTGCTCAGCGGCGCAGGCGCCGCTGCCCGGCGGTTTCTCACGTGAACATGGTGAACCGGGACTTCACACGGGTTGTACGCCGTGCAAAGTCCCGGTTCCTCACGTGAACATGGAATCAGCCGGCGGGGCGAGACGGTCATACGCTGGGTGGATGAGCCGGATCTTCGCCACCAGCTTCGCGTCGGTGTACCCGCTGTACCTGAACAAGGTCGAGCGGAAGGGGCGCACGAAGGCCGAGCTCGACCAGGTGATCACGTGGCTGACCGGCTTCGACGACGCCGCGCTGACCAGGCACCTGGAGACGGGGACGACGTTCGAGGACTTCTTCGCCGAGGCGACGCTGAACCCGAACGCGTCGCTGATCACCGGCTCGGTGTGCGGGGTGCGGGTCGAGCAGGTCGAGGATCCGTTGATGCAGCGGATCCGCTACCTCGACAAGCTGGTCGACGAGCTCGCCAAGGGCAAGGCGATGGACCGGGTCCTACGGGGCTGACCGGCGTCACCTTCACCCGGACAGCACAAGAGCCCCGGAGGCCGGGGCTCTTGTCGCGCCAAGGCGATCACTCCGCCGGGCAGCGGGTCACCACTTGTGCATCGTGCCGTGGGAGAGGTTGTAGTACATCCCGATGTGCGTGTAGAAGTTCATCGCGCCGAAGAGCAGGAACACCACGCCGCCGACGACCCAGGCCCGGACGGCCCAGCGCAGCAGCTGCGGGCGGTCGGTCCACAGGGCGATCGCGAAGAGCAGCGCGCCGAGCGCGACGACTCCCCACAGCCCGCCGAGGAACAGCGCCTCGAGGATCGGCATGTCGCCGAAGCGGCCGCTGATCGGCTCCTCCGGCGGAGCCGCGCCGAGCTGGAACCGGACGAACGCGATCGCCAGGACGGCCATGCCGAGACCCAGTGCGCCGACGAAGATCCCGGCCGGCTTCAGGGCCGCGAGAGCGGTGGCGTTGGCGGGCTCGGTCTCACCGGCGAACAGCGCCCGGTGGCGCCACAGGTACACCGCCGCGAGGAGCAGCAGCGCACCGAAGCCGGCTGCCGGCTGACCGAAGGCGATGTTGGCGTACTCGAAGCCGTCGCCGCCGAACGGCCACGTCACGGTGGTGTGCACGCCCAGCACCAACAACAGCAGGCCGGTCACGCCGAAGAACCCGGCCCAACCTTCACTGTCGATGCGCTTGTTGCCGATGAGCTGCGCCAAGAACGCGGCAAAGCCGATCAGCCCTGCGCCCGCCGTGACGGCGACCAGCTCGTTGTAGACGACCATGTCGTTCGCCTTCCTTCTGTCGTCGGAGGAGTCTGCGTGCTCCACAGTAGTTGAAGCTTCTACTATCTCAACGGCCGAGGACCCGGATTGATTCCCTGCCACCCGGGACGCCTGGCATTCCGGAGGTTCGTTGCTATGGTCACCGGCATGGAGACAGGCATGCGGACACCGGTGGCGGTCACCCAGCACCGCAGTCGCATGCCCTCCCACGTGCCGAGCGGCGCCGCGCTGCTCGCGCTGGAGCTCAACGAAGAGGCTCGCGGCATCCAGGGGCTCGACGTCCTGCGCCGCAGCGTCGACCGCGCTCCGCCGACCCGGTCCTGAGCTGAACCCTCCCCCGGAGCGCCGCGTCGCGGTGCTCCCCCGTCGCGCACCCGGAGAAACGGTGCGCAGCGTTCATCGAAGGACCGACCATGACCACCCACGCCACCCCTGCTCCGCTGCGCGGCCGCACCCCAGGAGCCGTCGTCGAGCCGGTGGACCTTCCCGATCCCAGCGGACTGTGCACGACGGCGCCGGCGGAGGTACGGGCCCACCTGACCCAGATGGAGACCGCACGCCAGCGACAGCTCGACGCCCTCCCCAGCCAGGGGCTCGATGCGGTCACCGCGGCCTATCGGGCGACCGTCGAACGGATCCTCGGCGAGGTCCGCGACGCTCTGGCGCGCCTGGAGGCCGGGGTCTACGGCACGTGCGCCGGCTGCGCGGGGGAGATCCCGGCGGGACGACTCGAGCTGAGGCCGTGGGCGACACGGTGCGCCCGGTGTGCCGCGGACGATCGCTGCTGACGCCCGCGGCACCCCACCTCAGGCGACGACGAGGGTGATCGTCTCTGCGACGCAGACCGGCTTCTCCGAGCCCTCGGCCTCGACGACCCAGCGGGTCTTGACCTGGGTGCCCGCGGACACCGCCGTGACCGAGGCGAACGTCGGCGTCGCCCGGATCCTGCTGCCCACGCGAAGCGGGCTGGGGAAGCGGACCTTGTCGGTGCCGTAGTTCAACCGCGCGCTGCCGGCGTCGATGCGGAACAGCTCCCCGCCGAAGCCCGGCAGCATCGACAGGGTCAGGTAGCCGTGGGCGATGGTGCCGCCGAACGGCGACTCCTTGGCCCGGTCGACGTCGACGTGGATCCACTGGTGGTCGCCGGTGAGGTCGGCGAACGCGTCGACCTGCTTCTGCTCCACGGCCACCCAGTCGGTCGTGCCCAGCGGCTCACCGACCGCGGCCTCGACCTCGGCCAGGCTCTCGAAGACCCGCACGCTCACACCACCCGCTCGAAGACGGCGGCCATCCCCTGGCCGCCACCGATGCACATGGTCTCCAGCCCGTAGCGCTGCTCACGCCGCTGCAGCTCGCGCGAGAGCGCGGTCAGCATGCGCACGCCGGTGGCGCCGACGGGGTGGCCCAGCGAGATGCCGGAGCCGTGGATGTTGGTCCGCTCGTGGTCCTCGTCGGTGAACTTCCACTCCCGCATGACGGCGAGCGCCTGCGCGGCGAACGCCTCGTTGAGCTCGATGACGTCCATGTCGGCGAGCCCGAGGCCGGCCTTCGCGAGCGCCGCCTCGGTGGCCGGCACCGGGCCGATGCCCATGATGTGCGGGGGTACGCCGGCCACCGCCCAGCTCACCAGCCGCACCAGCGGACGGAGGCCGAGCTCCGCGGCGCGCTCGGGCGTGGTCACGATGCACATCGCCGCGGCGTCGTTCTGGCCGCTGGCGTTGCCGGCGGTGACCGTCGCTTCGGGGTCGGAGGAGCCGAGGATCGGCCTGAGCTTGGCCAGGGACTCCATCGAGGTCTCCGGCCGCGGGTGCTCGTCGCGGGAGATGACCTCCTCGCCCTTCTTCGAGCGCACGGTGACGGGGATGATCTCCTCGTCGAAGACGCCGGACTCCTGCGCGGCGACCGCGCGCCGGTGCGAGGAGACCGCGAGCCGGTCCTGCTCCTCACGGCTGATGCCGTAGTCCCGGCGGAGGTTCTCCGCGGTCTCCAGCATGCCGCCCGGCACCGGGTAGAACCGGCCCCCGGCCGTCGAGCGGGCGCGGACCAGGCTGTCGTGCATCTGCACGCCGTTGCGCGCACCGCCCCACCGCATGTCGGTGGAGTAGAAGGCGGCGTTGCTCATCGACTCGGTGCCGCCGGCGACGACCACGTCGTGGGCGCCGGTCTGCACCTGCATCGCGGCGTTGACGACGGCCTGGAGGCCGGAGCCGCAGCGCCGGTCGAGGTGCTGGCCCGGGACCATCACCGGCAGGCCGGCGTCGAGAGCGACGACGCGGCCGATGGCCGGGGCCTCGCTGTTGCCGTTGCAGTGCCCCAGGATCACGTCGTCGATGCTGGCCGGGTCGATGCCCGTGCGCTCGACGAGTCCCTTCAGCGCGGCGACACCCAGGTCCACGGCGGTGAGCGACTTGAACATCCCGCCGTACCTGCCGATCGGGGTGCGGACCGGCTCGCAGATGACTGCTTCACGCATGGATGGTGCCTTTCTCCAGGGGGTGGGCCGTCAGACTCGTGCAGACGACGGGGTGGTCGGGGTGGCCACGCTCGAGCGTGGCGGTGACGCCGTCGCCGTCGACGGCGTGCAGGATCGTGGCCGGTGTCCCGCAGAACAGCGGGGCCTGGTTGCGGTGCCGGAGCCGGACCCGGGCCGGCAGCGACTCGGCCTCGCGGAGGGTCTCGGCGAGCAGCAGGGTCATCAGCGGCCCGTGCACGACGAGGCCGGGGTAGCCCTCCACCCGCGTGGCGTAGGGCCAGTCGTAGTGGATGCGGTGGGCGTTGGCGGTCGCCGCGCTGAACCGCATCAGCAGCGAGGGGTCCGTGGCGAGGTCCCAGCGGCCGGCGTCGGCGCGGGCCAGCGGCGGGCCGACCGGGGTCATCGTGGCCGCCGGCTCGGCAGCCGGGGCTTCCTCGGCAGCCGCAGTGACCGGCGAGGCCTCGCGGAAGACGATGTCCTGGCGCTCCTCGACCCGCAGGTCGCCGTCGGGACCGCGGAAGCTGGTCTCGACGACGACCACGACCAGGCGACCGCTGCGCCCGGTCTTCTCCTCCACGGAGGCGACCCGCGCTTCGCGGCGCACCTCCTCACCGACGACGAGCGGGCGGTGGACGGCGACCTCGCCCCCGGCGAACATCCGGCGGGGCAGGTCGACCGGCGGCAGGAACGTGCCCCGGACCGGGTGCCCGTCCCGGTCGAGGGTCGACGACGGTGACCACCGAGGCAGGGCCACCCAGTGCCACAGCGCCGGGAGCGGGTCGCCGACGCCGGGCACCGGGAGGCCGTCGTCGAGGAGCGCACCGAGCGCCGCCACGGGGCCGTGCTCGACGACCTCCGTGGTGGTCACCGCGTGCGGCTCCCAGACCGTGGTGTCACTCATCGGGTCCGCCCGTCTCACATGAAGCGGCCGCCGGTGACCTCGGCCACCGTGCCGGTCATGTACGAGGACAGGTCCGAGGCGTAGAACAGCGCGACCGAGGCGACCTCGGCCGGCTCGCCGGGTCGGCCCATCGGGATCTCGGCCATCTTCTGGTCCCAGGCCTTCTGCGGCATCGCCTCGGTCATCGCCGAGCGGATCAGGCCGGGCTGGATCGCGTTGACCCGGACGCCGTGGTGGGCCATCTCCTTGGCGGCGGCCTTGGTGAGGCCCACGATGCCCGCCTTGGCGGCGGAGTAGTTGGTCTGGCCGACCATGCCGACCTTGCCCGACAGCGAGGAGATGTTCACGATCGCGCCGGACTTCTGCTCACGCATGATCGCCGAGGCGAGCCGGGTGCCGTGCCACGCACCCTTGAGGTGTACGGCGATCACCTGGTCGAACTGGTCCTCGGTCATCGTACGCATCGTCGCGTCGCGGGTGATGCCGGCGTTGTTGACCAGCACGTCGAGGGAGCCGAAGGTCTCCACCGCGGTGTCGAGCAGGCGCTGGACGTCGTCGCCGTCGACCACGTCGCAGGCCACGCCGAGCGCACGGTCCTCGCCGAGGTTCTTCGCCGCGACCTGGGCCGCATCGCCGTCGAGGTCACCGATCACCACGCGGGCGCCCTGGGCGAGGAACGCCTCGGCGATCGCGTAGCCGATCCCCTGGGCGCCGCCGGTGATGACGGCGGTGCGGTTGTCGAGCAGGTTCATGGTCAGACTCCTTCGCGGTTGCGGTCTCGGGCGACCATCTGGGCGGCGATCACATTGCGCTGCACCTCGTTGGTGCCCTCGCCGAGGATCATCAGGGGGGCGTCGCGGAAGTAGCGTTCGACGTCGTACTCCCGGGAGAAGCCGTAGCCGCCGTGCACGCGCATCGCGTCGAGGGCGACCTGCATCGCGGCCTCGGAGGCGAAGAGCTTGGCCATGCCGGCCTCGAGGTCCGAGCGTTTGCCGCTGTCGAGCCGCTCGGCGGCGTCGGCGGTCATCAGCCGGGCGGCCTGCGTCTTGGTGGCCATCTCGGCGAGCAGGTTGCCCACCGACTGGTGCTTCCAGATCGGCTTGCCGAAGGACTCGCGCTGCTGGGCGTAGCGCAGCGCGTCGTCGAACGCGGCCTGCGCGACACCGACGGCACGGGCGGCGACCTGGATCCGGCCGACCTCGAGGCCGCGCATCATCTGCTGCCACCCGAGTCCCGGCTGACCACCGAGGACGGCTGAGGCGGGGACGCGCATCTGGTCGAAGGACAGCTCGCAGGCCTCGACGCCGCGGTAGCCGAGCTTGGGGATCTTGTTGGAGATCTCCAGGCCCTCGCCGGGCTCGACGAGGACGACGCTCATCCCCTTGTGCGCGGGCTCGGCCGTGCGGTCGGTCTTGCAGAGCAGGCCGATCAGACCGGAGTGCTGGGCGTTGGAGATCCAGGTCTTGGAGCCGGAGATGACCAGCTCCTCGCCCTCCTGGACGGCGTAGGTCCGCATCCCCTGCAGGTCGCTGCCGCCGGACGGCTCGGTGAGCGCCATCGTCGCGCGCACGGACCCGTCGGCCATCGCGGGCAGGTACCGCTGCTGCTGCTCCTCGGTGCCGTAGGTGCGGATCAGGTAGCTGATCACCGAGTGCCCACCGATCGCACCGGCCAGGCTCATCCAGCCGCGCGCGAGCTCCTCGGTGACGCGGGCGAAGCAGGCCGCGCTCACGTCGACCCCGCCGTGCTCGACCGGCACGAGCAGGCCGAAGAAGCCGAGCTTCTTCATCTCCTCGATGAAGTCCTCGGGGTAGGTGTCGGTGGACTCGAACTCCCGGACGCGGGGCTTGACCCGGTCGTCGACGAACTCCGCCACCAGGCGGACCATGTCCTGCTCGTCGGGTGTCAGGCTGCTCATGCTGCTCCCTCTCGTGCGGCGGCGGCGAGCACGCGCCGTGCCCGCTCGACCACCGGCTTGTCGATCATGCGCCCGTCGACGACGGCCACTCCGTTGTCTCCTGCGCCGGCCAGCACCCGCTCGGCCCAAGCCCGCTCCTCGGCCGAGGGCGCGAACGCCTCGGCGACGGTGAGTACCTGGCGCGGGTGGATGCAGAGCTTGCCGCCGAACCCGAGGGCCCGGGATGCCGCGACGTCGGCGCCCAGCCGTGCTGCGTCGTCGACCGCGCCGGTCACCCCGTCGACCGGGGCGGACAGACCGGCGGCGGCGGCGGCAAGCACGAGTGCGCCGCGGGCGGTCGCCATCGCGGGGCCGTGGTCGGGGTCGACCCCCAGCTCCGCGGCGAGGTCGAAGCTGCCGAACGCCAGTCGCTCGACCCCGGGTACGGCGGCCACGGCCGGTGCCTCGAGCACGCCGCGGGCGGTCTCGACGAGCGCGACGACCCGGGAGCCCTGGGGGAGCCGGGCCACGACGTCGGCGACCGCGGCGGGGTCCTCGGCCTTGGGCAGCATCACGAGCCGGGGGGCGGAGCCTGCGAGCGATTCGAGGTCGGCGTCGAGCAGTGGGGGCGTGGCGTTGACGCGGACGGCACACAGCACGTCGGCCTCGTCGAGCCAGCCGGCGACGGCCGCGCGGGCGGCGTCCTTGGCGTCGGGGGCGACGGCGTCCTCGAGGTCGAGCACCACCACGTCGGCTCCGGCGGCGGCGGCCTTGGCGAACCGCTCGGGGCGGTCGCCGGGGACGAACAGCCAGGTGAGCGCCGTACGCGTGGCCTCGGCGAGGGCGTCGGTGACGGTCATGCGGAGAGCTCCTGTCGGGCGGGCAGGCGCAGCACGCCCTGGTCGGCCAGTCGCCGCAGCTCGGCGGCGGGCAGGTGCAGGTCCTCGGTCAGCACCTCTGCGGTGTGCTCACCGACCTCCGGCGCCGGGAGCGGGGCGGCCTGGGCCCCGTCGACCACGATCGGCGAACCGGGGGCGAGGTAGCTGCCGACGCCGCGCTGCTCGACACGCTGGAAGAGCGGGTTGTCGCGCAGCAGGGCCGCGTCGTCGGCGGCGAGGTCGGCGAAGCTGCGGTAGCGCGACCACAGGATGCGCGTGCCGCCGAGAGCGGCGGCGATCTCGTCCCAGGTGTGCCGGCCGGTCCACTCGGCGACGAGGTCGCCGAGGACCGCGCGGTGCCGGTAGCGATCGTCCTCGGTGTCGAAGTCGGCACCGAGGGCGGGGGCGAGGGTGGCCACGACGTCGCGGAGGCCGGTGATCGTGAGCAGGTCCGACCACTGGCGCGGGGTGAGCGCGACGAGCATGAAGCGGACCGCGTCGCTGCTGGTGAAGTCGCGGCCGAAGGTGCCGTAGACGTAGTTGTCGTCCCGGCGGCGCTCGGTGCCCAGCTGCGCCTCCGCTAGGTAGCCGAGGTTGCCGGCGAGGGAGAGCGCGACGTCCTCCAGCGCGACCCGCACCTGCTGGCCCTCGCCGGTCGCGGTGCGGTGCCGCTCGGCGGCGAGCAGGCCGGTGGCGAGGAACAGCCCGGCGGCGACGTCCCAGGCCGGGAGCACATGGTTGACCGGAGCGGCCTGTCCCTCGGGGCCGGTGACCAGGGGGAAGCCGGTGCCGGCCTGCACGGTGTAGTCCACGGCGGTGCCGCCGTCGCGCAGGCCGGTCAGCTGCACGTGGACGACGTCCTCGCGCCGGGCGCGGAGGGCCTCGAAGCCGAGGTCGTCCCAACGCTCGGTGTTGCTGACCAGGATGCCGCCGCCGGGACCGCTCTCGCAGACGAGGTCGGCGACGAGCGCGCGGCCCTCGGGGCGGGAGAGGTCGACCTCGACGGCGCGCTTGCCGCGGTTGAGGCCGGTCCAGTAGAGGCTCGTGCCGTCGGCGGCGAGCGGCCAGCGGCCACGGTCGGCGCCACCGCCGAGCGGCTCGACGCGGATCACCTCGGCGCCGAGCTGGGCGAGGGTCAGCCCGCTCAGCGGGGTGGCGACGTAGCTGGACAGCTCGACGACGCGCAGCCCGCGCAGCGGCTGTCCCGGGGCGTCCGGTCCGGCTTCGTGCGTGCCGGTGCTCGTGGCGCTCACGGCAGGCTCCTCTCCTCGCGTCGGACACAACATATAATATAAAATGTATCGTGGCTAGTGCAGAGTACGGTGCCTGTGCTCCACTGATGACGACGCCGTCCAGCACACCCGCGCCGCGCCCCGAGGAGAGATCCATGGCCCGCCCCCAGCTCAGCGACGAGGCTGCCGCCTACGTCCGCGAGCTCGTCCTGACCGGCCAGCTCAAGGCCGGCGAGTTCGTGCGCGTCGACCGCGTGGCCGAGGAGCTCGACATGTCGGTCACCCCGGTCCGCGAGGGGATGCTGGCGCTGCGGGGCGAGGGCTTCTTGGACCTGGCCCCCCGCCGCGGCTTCGTCGTCGCCGCCCTCAGCGAGGAGGACGTGCGCGACCTGTTCTGGGTGCAGGCGCAGATCGCCGGCGAGCTGGCCGCCCGGGCCACCGAGCGGCTCACCGCCGAGCAGCTCAAGGAGCTCGAGTCGCTCCAGGCGGACCTCACCAAGGCCCTCGACGGCGGCGACCTCGACCAGGTCGAGCGGTGCAACCACGCCTTCCACCGCACCCTCAACCTGGCTGCCGGAGCCTCGAAGCTCACCTGGTTCCTGCGCACGGCGACCCGGTACGTGCCCAACCGCTTCTACCACCGGGTCGGGGGGTGGCCGGACGCCTCGATGCACGACCACGCCGCGATCCTCGACGGCCTCCGCAGCCGCGACCCCGAGGCGGTGCGCGCCGCGATGGAGGAGCACATCCACCACGCCGGCCAGCTGCTCATCGACCACGCCGACCTGCCCGACGCCACCAACGCCACCGACGCCGGCTGACCCGAGCTCAGCCCGCATCGGGTCGCTCACGCCAGCGCCACCTCGTCGTTCGGCAGCGGCGGCGCGGGAGGGCCGGCCAGGACCAGCGCGAGCGTGCTCGCAGCGAGGACGGTCGGCCCGCCGTAGACCAGCGCCAGGTGACCGGTCGGGTAGCTGAGCGCGACCCACGCGTAGCCGACCGCCAGGCCGGCGAACCGCATCATGTTGTGGATGCCGAGCGCGGTGCCGTGCGCGGACGCCGCCGACCGCATCACCCCCAGCCCCGCCACGGCCTGGACGGCACCGATCGCGGCGCCGACGAAGACGAGCAACCCCAGTGCGCCCACCACCGCCGTGGTCCGGCTCGACGTCGAGAGCACGAGGGCCATCGACACCGGCCCCACCACGAGCCCGGCCAGGCCGCCGTGGAGCACCCGCCGCGGGGTGACCCGCTCGCCGATGCGCGAGGACAGCGGTGCGGACAGCGCCATCGAGGCAGCCAGCGCCAGGGTCACCATCCCGATCTGGCTCGGCGACATGCCGCGTTCGCGACCCAGGTGCAGCGGGGTGGCCACGATCATCACCCCGAGCGAGGCCATGACGGTCGCGGCGGAGGCCGTGCTCCGCAGGTAGCGCGCCTCGACGAGCAGCCGGGGCTCGACCAGGGCGCGGGGGCTGCGTCGGGCCAGCCGGGCGTGCAGGGCCAGGGCACCGGCACCGGCCAGCGCAAGCGCCGCCGCGACGGCCGCGGCACCACCCTGGCCCGCCCAGGTCAGGCCGGCGACCAGGCCGCCGACCCCGAGCACCAGCGTCAGCATCCCGGACACGTGCATGGGTGGGCGCCCACGGGGCGCGGCGGGCACGAGCAGGTACAGCAGCGTGGCGAGCAGCCCGCTCAGCAACGCGTGCGTGACGAAGACGCCGCGCCAGCCCGCGAGGTCGGCGACGAAGCCGCCCAGCGGCGGGCCGAGCGCCTGCCCGATCCCGATCGCCGAGGCCCAGGCGGCCATCACCCGCGCCCGCTGCCGGGTCCAGAAGGTGCCGAGGGTCTGCTGCACGCCCGGCGGGATGGCCGAGCAGGCAACTCCCTGCAGAGCGCGCATCCCCACCAGCACCCACAGGTTCGGACTGAGCGCGGCACCCACCCCGGCGAGGACCATCAGCATCAGCGAGGAGATCAGGAACGTCCGCGCCCCGAGCCGCTCGCACAGCCAGCCGGCGAGCGGTGCGAACAGCACCATCGCCAAGGTGAACGCGCTGACCGCGAACACGATCTGGCGTGCCGAGGCGCCGAGATCACCGGCGATCATGTTGATCGGTGAGGTGATGATCGTGCTCGACAGCGTGCCGAGCGTCGTACTGGCGAGCAGCACGACGTAGGCCACCCGGCTGGGCTGCCTCACCACGCGCGCGGACCCGAGGACGTCACCGCAGGTAGAGCCGGACGGTGTCGATCTCCTCGCGCAGCAGGCGCACGTCCTCACGCGTCGGGCGGGCGGTCTCGGTGACGTCGGCGGCCACGGCCAGGTCCCAACCGGTGCGCTCGAGCACCTCCTCCACGCTCACCCCGGGGTGCACCTGCGCGAGCTCCAGCTCGCCGAACTTGTCGGGCCGGCGGAGCACCGCCAGCGGGGTGATCACCGTGGAGACGCCGTGCCCCGGGGGCACCGACGCCGGGTCGGCGGCACGGGCCCGCACCGGGCTGGGCGAGGTGCAGAAGTCGAGCTCGGCCGGCAGGGCGCCGTGGTCGTGGCGGCGCAGCACCACGATGCACTCCCCCGCGTTCGGCATGATGTCCGCGGCGCCGCCGGAGCCGGGCAGCCGCACCTTCGGCTTGCGCCAGTCTCCGATCACGCTGGTGTTCAGGCTGCCGTGCCGGTCCACCTGCGCGGCGCCGAGGAAGCCGACGTCGACGTTGCCGCCCTGGAGGACGTAGCCGAAGAGCGCCTGCAGGTTGACCACCGACTCGGCGCCCGAGACGAGCACCGAGTCCGCGATGCCCTCGGCCAGCCCCTCCGGGTGGGCCCCGCACACCCCGGACTCGTAGACGAGCTCCAGGTAGGGGTTCACGGTGCGTTTGGCCAGGTCGACCGCGAGGGTCGGCAGGCCGACCCCGGCGAACACCCGGCCCTTGCCCGAGAGCTCGCGGGCAGCGACCGTGGCCAGGAACTCGGTGCTCGACACGGCCACGGTGGTGTCGGGCTCACTGGTGGGTACGACGCTCATCCCAGCCTCCGTCCATAGTCGACCTGGCCCGACAGCCGCTCGCCGACCGCGACCGACTCCTTCCACGACCCGCCGCCGCCGAGCTTGGCGAGGTAGGCCTCCCGGTCCCCGACGCCGTGCACCCACTCCGCGAGCCAGGCCTGGAGCAGCTGGGGGTCCTTGCTGATCGGCGTCCAGTCCCGGTAGAAGGCGTTGTCCCGGTCGTAGAAGCCCTGCACGTAGGACGGGTGGGCGCCGCCGGGGCAGTGCACGACGGCGTCCACCGCGTGCGCCGGGATCACCGTCCGGTTCGGGTCCGAGCGCACGATCTCCTCGTCCACGATCTCCTCGACGGTGACGATCGCGCGCTTGGCGGCGTAGACGACCTCCTGCTGCGCGCCCACGATCCCCCAGATCTGCACGTTGCCGTAGCGGTCGGCGCGCTGGGCGTGCACGACGGTGACGTCCGGCGCGAGCGGCGGCACGACGTGCACCGCGCTGCCGCCGTACGGGTCCTCGACCTTGCGGATCTGCGGGTTCAGCTCGGGCAGGTCGCTGCCGGCGTAGGACTTCAGCGGGAAGAACGGCAGTCCGGCGGCCGCGGCCTGGTAGCGGCAGAACATCCCGTAGTGGCTGTACTCCTCCACCTCCAGCGGCTCCGGGTCGTGGCGCTCGATCCGCCGGCGCACCTCGTACAGCGACCCGGCCGAGCCGCTGGCGAAGAACGACGCGATGAGCTTGCGCACCGTCCCGGCGGCGATCAGCTGGTCGGCGATGAGGTCCGGCGTCATCCGGCAGAGCGTCAGGTCCCGCCTGCCCTGCCGGATGATCTCGTGACCGGCCGCGAAGGGGATCAGGTGCCCGAAGCCCTCGAGGGCCACGGTCATCCCGTCCTCGACGTGCTCAGCGATCGCCTCGGCGAGCCCGCGGACCTTGACCGGCTTCACCGCGCCTCCCCCGGCGTCGGCGTCACCCGGGTCCGCGGCACGGAGAACTCTGCGCCACGCTCCTTCCGGGGTGCGCTCGTCACGGCGGTCACCTCGGCGGGCCGCTCCTGCTGCGTCCGCTCCGTCGCGGCGCTGCCCGAGGCGTCGTCACCGGCCGGCTCCGGACGCTGCGGCAGCAGACGGCTCACCACCGCCAGGACCACGGCCACGGCGAGGCCGAGCAGGCTGCTGACCAGCTCGGGCGCGAGCATCGCGGCACCCGCGACCAGGCCCAGCAGGCGCACGACCGGGTGCAGGGTCCGTTCGATGCCGATCCCGTAGCCCTCGAACGCGCAGGCCATGGTGATCACGCCGAGGACGGCCATCACGAACGTGATCGCGATGTCGGCCATCGGCGCCTGCCCGACGAGGGCGGGGTTGAGGGCGAAGCAGAACGGGATGACGTACTTGACCATCCCCAGCCGCATCGCGGTCAGGCTGGTGGCCATCGGCCGCGTCCCGGCGATGCCTGCTGCGGCGAACGACGCCAGCGCCACCGGCGGCGTGATGTAGGAGACCGTCGCCCAGTAGATGACGAACAGGTGGGCCGCGATCGGGTCGATGCCCAGCTGCACCAGCGCGGGGGCCATGACGATCGCGAGGAACACGTAGACCGCCGAGACGGTCATGCCCATGCCGAGCACGAACGAGGTGACCGCGCCGGCGACCAGGATCAGGATCACGCTGCCGCCGACGGCGTTCACGAGCTCGCGGGCCAGCGAGAGGGACACCCCCGACATCGACAGGCCGCCGACGATCAGGCCGACGCCGGCGATGATGCCGAGGATCTCGGCGATCGTGCGCCCTGCGTCGAAGGCGATCCCGCCGATCCGGCCGGGCTGCAGCCGGTCGCGGCGGCGGACCATCGCGACGACGAGCAGCACGGCGACCACGATGAACGGGGCCTGCGCCTCCCGGCGGTAGATCACCAGCAGCGCGGTCAGCCCGACCAGCGCGGCGAGGTAGGGCCAGCCGCCGACCACGGTCGGGACGAGGCGGGGCAGCTCGGCGCGCGGCAGGCCGCGCAGCTTCTTGCGGGCGGCGTAGGCGTCGACCTGCGTGAAGATGCCGAGGAAGTAGAGGACGGCGGGGATGGTGGCCGCGAGCGCGATCGTGCTGTAGGGCACGCCGACGAAGGAGACCATCAAGAAGGCGGCGGTGCCCATGATCGGCGGGGTGATCGAGCCGCCGGAGGAGGCGGTGGCCTCGACGCCGGCGGCGTACTTGCCGGAGAACCCGGAGCGCTTCATCGCCGGGATGGTCAGCGGCCCGGTGGTGAGCACGTTGGACACGGCGCTGCCGCTCATCATGCCCATCGTGGCCGAGCTGGCCACCGAGACCTTCGCGGAGCCGCCGCGGGCGGTGCCGAACAGCGACTGGGCGACGTCGTGGAAGAACGTCGCTCCGCCGGTCTTCTGCAGCACGACCCCGAACAGCAGGAAGCCGATCAGGATGCTGGCCGCGGTCTGCAGCGGGAGCCCGAGGATGCTGTCCACGCCCATGGCGTGCATGCGGGCGGCGCCCTCGAGGTCGAACTGGATGCCCTGGAGGAAGCCGATCGGTACCTGGCCGGCGAAGAGCGGGTAGGCCGAGAACAGCAGCGCGATGCCGGTGACGACCAGGCCGGCGGTGCGCCGCAGGGCCTCGAGGACCAGGGCCCACAGCACGAAGCTGAGGACCAGCGCGATCGTCGGGCCGCCGTAGTCCCAGCCCTGGTTGATGATGTTCTCGGTGTTGAGGCCGAACCACGCAGCGGTGCCGAACATCACCGCGGCCAGCGCGGCGTCGTACCACGGGACCTTGGCGGCGGCGGACCGGTGCGCGGGGAAGGCGATGAAGACGATCGGCAGGAACGCCGCCATCACGTAGTAGAGGAACTCGTTGCGCAGCAGCGAGCCGCCGAACGGGTTCCAGTAGAAGACGTTGCTGATCGTCAGGGCGATGCCGGCGACGGTCAGGGCGACGACCACGACGCGCCAGGGGCCGCGGCGGGCACGGGTGGTGCCCGCCGCGGCGTCCTCCTGGAGCGCCTGGGCTGCAGGGGTGGTGGTCACGAGGTCTCCACGTTGTCGTTCTTCCACGCGGTCCACGCGGTGGCCAGGTCACCACCGCTGAAGCCGTCGATGAACTCGTCCCAGCCCTTGCGAAGCTGCTCGCCGCGCTCGAGGAGCTGCTGCTGGCGCTCCTCGGCCTCGGGGGTCCAGGCGTCGTTCTCCTCGAGGTACTTCACGAGGCCGGGGTGGAAGGGCACCTGCTTGGGTGCGGTCTCGGCGGAGTCGATGCTCCAGTCCGGCGTGGTGGCGGTGGTGTCCTTGAAGTCGTCGTAGTTGTCGTTGATCGCCTTGACGATCTCGTAGACCGTCTGCTCGTCGGTCTCGGCGTAGGCCACCACCGGCACGGTGTAGATGAGGCTCGTGGCGGTCTCACCCTCCTCCTGGCCGGGGGCGCCGCTGAACTCGCCGATGCTGGTCGACGGGGCGACCTCCTCGACGGCCTGCACCTTCTCCTCGGAGGTGTCGTCCATGCTCAGCCACCGCACCGGGACGGCGGACTCGAGCTCGTAGAGCGAGGCACCGTAGACCTGCTGGAAGAGGACGTCGATCTTGCCGGCCTGGAGCGCCCCGGGCTGATCGCTGTAGCCGACCTCGACGACGTTCACGTCGTCCCAGGTGAGCCCGCCGTAGGCCAGGAACGCCTCGAGCTTGTTGTTGACCGACGGGTTCGCGGTGATCCGGGGGAACTTCTTGCCCTTGAGGTCCTCGAAGGTCTTGATGTCGGAGTCGTCGCGGACCATCAGGCCGTGCGGCGCGACCGGCGCCCAGACCACGTTGACGTCCTGGGGACCCCAGTCCTTGCTGGCGAAGTCGTAGTCGCCCTCGAAGGAGAAGATGTACTCGTCCCCGGTGCGGGCGAGCTGGGCCTGCCCCTCGCGCAGCGGCGTCATCCGGCCGACGGCGGTGTCGGAGGTGATCACCCGGACGCTCGTGCCCTCGTTGGTGGTGATCGCGTCGGCGACGGCGGCCACGTCGGCGTACGTCGAGGTGCCGGTGCCGTAGGTGCTCCACACGATCTGGTTGGGCATGCCCTCGGTGGCGGTGGACGAACCGCCACACCCGGCGACGGCCAGCGCGGTGGCGGCGGCGACGGCCGCCAGCAGGATCGGCTTTCTCATCGGGTCTCCTCGTTGGTTCGCGTGACCCGGCTCACCGGGCTTGTGTTGCCCGTCACTCTGCCTACGGCTATCGGATATATCCAATACTTTGTGTTCACTGCATTGTTCCCAGAGACGTATCAATCCGTTTGGCATGGGCGGTTCAGTCGGAAGAATCGCGGCTATGGTTCTGGCGAAACCCACCCCGAAGGGAGCCCCCATGTCCGCATCGGTGGACCAGGACCGACCCGCAGCCGTCACGCTGGCCGAGCTGCTGGAGCTGCTCGCGCTCGAGCCCGCGTCGGGCGACAGGCCGGGGGACCACTTCATCGGCCACCCCCAGTCCCAGCCCGAGGACCGGGTGTTCGGCGGCCTCCAGCTCGCGCAGGCCGTTGCCGCCGCCGGCCGCACGGTGCCCGAGCACCACCTCGCCCTCAGCCTGCAGGCCGACTTCCTCGCCGGGGTGCCCACCGACGGGCCGCTGCGCTGGCGCGTCGAGCGGCTCTCGGACGCACGGTCGATGTCGACCCGGCGCAGCACCCTGGTCGCCGCCGAGGGCACCGAGCTCTTCACCGCGGTCACGCGCTGGGGCACGGCGCGCGAGGACCTGCCCGTGCACCACCCGGCCCGGCCGCTGCCGGCCCCGGCGCCCGAGGAGCTGCCCGAGCTCGCGGACCGGTTCGGCGACGACGCGCGGGTCCCACCGTGGTGGCGCATGGAGCGCCCCGTGACCTTTCGGCACACCACGCCGCCGCCGTACCTCGAGGTCGTGGAGCCTCCGCAGGACCACCAGACCGCCTGGCTGCGCACGACCGGCCCGCTGCCCGACGACGAGGTGGTGCGGGCCGCCGTGGTCGC
The DNA here is from genome assembly GCF_054781215.1 of Nocardioides pakistanensis. NCBI lineage: Bacteria > Bacillati > Actinomycetota > Actinomycetes > Propionibacteriales > Nocardioidaceae > Nocardioides > Nocardioides pakistanensis. The sequence goes on from NZ_BAAGUV010000022.1 coordinate 148,049, forward strand.
CTACGTCACCGACATGAGCATCCTCGAGGGCGCCTTCCGGGCCCTCGGCTCACGCCGGCACGCAGCGGGCAGCCGGATCCTCAGCCTGACGCACACGCTCACCTGGCACCGGCACTCCGACCTGTCCGCGTGGCACCAGTTCGACAGCCGGATCCAGGCGGTCTCCCACGGCCGCACGCTCGGCGCCGGTGAGATCTTCGACCGCGACGGGCGCCACGTGGCCTCGGCCGGCCAGCTCGGCCTGGTCCGCCTCGGCTAGCCGACCTCGGGTGACGGCAGAGCCAGTTCCGAGGCTCGCAGCACCTCCCGCAGTGCGGGGTTGTCGTCCTGGGCACGCCAGGCGAGCCGAGCGTACGACGGCTCGCGGCCCTCGACGAGCGGAACGACGGCGATCCCCTCGGCACGCATGTTCGCCACCGCGGTGTCGATGGTGAACGTGACGCCGACCCCGGCCGCCACCAGCGCCATCACCGTCCAGGAGTCCGGGGCCACCTGCACGATGTTGGGGGCGAACTCCGCCTCGTAGCAGGCCCGGATGAACGCGTCGCGCACGCTGGAGCCCGGGTCGGCGGGCAGCGCCACGAAGTGCTCGTCACGGCAGTCCGCCATGCTGACCTCCTCGCGCCCGGCCAGGCGGTGGCCCTCCGGCACGACGAGCACGTAGTGCTCCTCCGCGACCACCCGCGAGGCGATCCCTGGCGGCTCCATGCCCCAGCGCACCAGCGCGAGGTCCATCGAGCCCTCCATCACCAGCCGCAGCGCTTCGTAGCCGTAGGTGACGCTCTGCAGGCTCAGCTCGATGCCGGGCTGGCGCTCGCGGACCCGCCGGGCGAGCCGGCCGATCAGCAGGTGGGACGACGGCCCGGCGAACCCGAGCCGCACCCGGCCGGTCTCACCCTCGCCCGCGGCACGCACCGCCGAGCGCGCGATGCGGCAGCCCTCCAGCACCTCGCGCGCCGGCTCGATCAGCGCCTCGCCGGCGGAGGTCAGCCGGACGCTGCGGGTGGTGCGTTCGAACAGCTGCGACCCGAGCTCGCGCTCGAGCTGCTTGATGGTGCGGCTCAGGGGTGGCTGGGCCATGTGCAGCCGCTCGGCGGCACGGCCGAAGTGGAGCTCCTCGGCCACGGCGAGAAACGCCTCCAGCTGGTGCAGATCCATGCGGCATTATGTCTTGACTACGCATCAAAAGGCGAGGGATTAAGTATTGGACTTCGATCAATCAGTCAGCCATGTTGGACGGCATGACCGTCGTCACACCCTCTGCCCTGCCACTCGCCGGCATCACCGTGGTGGCCCTCGAGCAGGCGGTGGCCGCGCCGCTGGCCACCCGTCACCTCGCCGACCTCGGCGCCCGCGTCATCAAGATCGAACGGGTCGGGGAGGGCGACTTCGCCCGCAACTACGACCACGCCGTCCAGGGCCTCGCGTCACACTTCGTGTGGCTCAACCGCGGCAAGGAGTCGGTCGCCCTCGACCTCAAGGACGAGGAGGGGCTGGCCGCTGCGCGGGCCCTGGTGGGCAGCGCAGACGTCTTCGTGCAGAACTCCGCGCCCGGCGCGGCCGCCCGGCTCGGCCTGGACGCGGAGACGCTGCGCGCGGCGGACCCGCGGCTGGTCGCGGTGAACATCTCCGGCTACGGCACCGAAGGCCCGCGGCGGGATCGGAAGGCCTACGACATGCTCATCCAGGCCGAGTCGGGCCTGATCTCGATCACGGGCACGCCCGACACGGCCACGAAGACCGGGGTGCCCAGCGCGGACATCGCCGCAGGGCTCTACGCCACCAACTCGGTGCTCGCCGCGCTGTTCCGTCGCGAGCGCACCGGTGAGGGGGCGACCGTGGACGTGTCCATGTTCGACGCCACCGCCGAGTGGCTGGGTCACCCGATGTACATGCAGATGTACGCCGGTCGGCAGATCCCGCGGATGGGGCTGAGCCACGCCTCCATCGCGCCGTACAACGCCTTCCCGACCCGGGACGGCCAGATCCTGATCGGTGTCCAGAACGACCGGGGGTGGCAGCGGCTCATGGGCGAGGTCCTCGACCGACCCGACCTGGTCGACGACCCGCTCTTCCGGACCAACGTGCTGCGGGTCGCCAACCGTGACGCCTGCGACCGGGCGGTCGCCGAGGAGACCGCGCGGTGGAGCACCGCGGAGCTCGACAGCCGGCTCGCCGACGCCGGCGTCCCCGCCGCCCAGCTCAACGACATGCAGGGGCTCATCGAGCACCCGCAGCTGAGCGCCCGCGACCGGTGGCGGGAGGTGGCGACCCCCGCCGGTCCGGTGCGCGCCATCCTGCCGCCGATGACCTTCCACGACGTGGAGCTGGCCATGGGCGGGATCCCGGACCTGGGCGAGCACACCGGGCAGGTGCTCGGCGAGCTCGGCTACTCACCCGACGACATCGACCGGCTCTGCTCCGCAGGTGCCGCCGGCCGCCCCGCCGGTCCCGCGGTCGAGCTCGTCGAGACCCGCTAGCCCCATCCCATACACAGGAGACGAACATGGAGAACGAAGAGTTCGAGGCCGTCCTCGACGCCGTGCGCACCTTCATCCGCCGCGAGGTGGTGCCCGCCGAGGACGAGATCGAGGAGACCGACCGGATCCCCGACCGGCTCAAGAAGCAGGCCGCGGAGATGGGGCTGTTCGGCTACGCCATCCCCGAGGAGCACGGCGGCATGGGCTTCTCCATGTCCGAGGAGGTGCGTCTGGCCATGGAGCTCGGCTGGACCACCCCGGCGTTCCGCTCCATGTTCGGCACCAACAACGGGATCGCCGGCCAGGTGCTGGTGAACTTCGGCACCGACGAGCAGAAGCAGCGCTACCTGCCGCGCCTGGCCTCCGGCGAGCTGGTCGCGTCGTTCGCGCTGACCGAGTCCGAGGCCGGCTCGGACCCCAGCGGCCTGCGCACCAAGGCGATCCGCACCGGTGACCACTACCTGCTCAACGGCCAGAAGCGGTTCATCACCAACGCCCCCGACGCCGACCTGTTCATGGTGTTCGCGCGCACCGACGAGTCCACCGAGGACACCAAGGGCATCTCCGTCTTCGCCGTCGACGCCGGCTCCGAGGGGGTGACCGTCGGCCCCAAGGACGCCAAGATGGGACAGCGAGGAGCCGTCACCGCGGAGGTGTTCTTCGACAACGTGCAGGTGCCGGCCGACAACCTCGTCGGCGGCGTGGAGGGTGAGGGCTTCGGCGCCGCGATGCGGTCCCTGGCCAAGGGCCGGCTCCACATCGCCGCGCTGTGCGTCGGCCTCGCCCAGCGGCTGCTGCACGAGAGCGTCAGCCACGCGGCCTCCAGTCGACAGGGCGGCCGGCCCATCGCGGAGTTCCAGCTGGTGCAGGCGATGCTCGCCGACTCCCACACCGAGATGTACGCCGGCCGGGCGATGGTCCTCGAGGCCGCTCGCGCGTACGACGACGGCACCGACCAGCGGCTGGCCCCCTCCAGCGCCAAGCTGTTCTGCACCGAGATGGTCGACCGCGTCGCCGACCGGGCGGTCCAGGTCCACGGCGGCCTGGGCTACATGCGCAGCGTCCCGGTGGAGCGCTTCTACCGCGACGCGCGGCTCTTCCGCCTCTACGAGGGCACCAGCGAGGTGCAGCGCGTGATCATCGCCAAGCAGCTGCTGCGCGGAGCCGCGCGGTGACCGCAGAGCCGGCCGCCGGCGGACCGGCGGTGCTGCGTGAGGAGCACGGGAACGTGCGGCTGCTGCGGATCAACCGTCCCGAGCGCCGCAACGCGCTCGACCTGCCGGACCGGGAGCAGCTGCTGGACGAGCTCACCGCGGCGGAGGGCGACCCTGCCGTGCGCGCGATCGTCCTGACCGGCGCCGGCGAGATCTTCTCGGCCGGCGGTGACATCCGGTCCATGTCCCCCGACCCCGAGGTCGCCAAGCGGCGACTGCAGCTGGTCAACGCGATCGCACGCACGATGGTCACCGGCGGTACGCCGATCGTGGCCGCGGTCGAGGGGGGCGCCTTCGGGCTCGGCCTGTCGCTGGCCTGCGCATCCGATCTCGTGGTGGCCGGCCGGTCGGCCCGGTTCGCCGCGTCGTTCGCGAAGATCGGGCTGGTCGCCGACACCGGGCTGTTCTACAGCCTGCCGCGGCGGGTCGGAGCCGGGCGCGCCCGCGAGCTCATGCTCACCGCCCGCGCCGTCGCGACGGAGGAGGCCGAGCGCATCGGCCTGCTCGACTCCGTGGTCGACGACGGCGCCGCGGTGGACCGCGCGTTGTCGTTGGCCGCCGAGCTCGCGGCGAGCTCGCCGGCCGCGACGGCGGGGCTGAAGCAGATCCTGGCGCAGGACGACCAGTCCCTGGACGCGGTGCTCGCCGCGGAGGAGCGGGTCCAGGTCACCCTGCTCGCCGGCGCCGACTTCGCCGAAGGTCGCGCGGCGTTCTTCGAGCGTCGCAAGCCCGACTTCCCCGGCGCGTGATCCGCGCGGCGAGCCGCGCTCGCCGGCTTCGGCTGGGTGCGGCTCGGTTGCCGGGCCGGCCGCTTTCCGGGGCGCTCGGATCGTGCTGTCGGAGCGAGACATCGCCAGGTGGCGGATGCGCAGCCAGCGGTGTCGCCGTACGCCGAGTCCGCCGGCTCGTCGTACGTAGCCTGCTCGCCACCGGCAGCCTGGTGCCCTGACGCTCCCCCGGCGGTTTACCACGTGAACATGGTGAACCGGGACTTCGCACGGGTTGCGTGCCGTGCAAAGTCCCGGTTTCTCATGTGAACATGGGAATCAGCGGCCCCCGCACACGGACCTGGCCGGCCGGCTGAGCCCGCGTCAGGGACTCGGCCGGTGAGGTCTGCGCACCGCGAGGCCGAAGGCGACGGGCAGCGCGGCGAGCAGGACGATGGCCGTCGGCCAGCCGAAGACCGGCCCCAGGCCGGCCACCGCGGCTCCGGTCCCGCCGCCCAGGAAGAACACCAAGGTGGCGACCCCGAGGGCGATCCCCGCCAGGTCCGGTGGCACCGAGCGGGCGATGGCCGCGCTCATGGCCGGCTGCGCGACCGCGAAGGCACCGTAGACCGCGGCCATGCCGAGGATCATCAGCACCGGCGAACCGGCCGCACCGATCGCAGCCACCCCGACGCCGGCCGCGCACACGAACGCCGCGGCCGTCAGCGCCCGCGCCGAGCCGAAGACCGTCAGGATGCGGCCCACCTGCCGCGAGACGAGGGCGCCGGCCACCGCGCCCGGCAGCAGCGCTGCGCCGACCTCGAGGGCGCTCCAACCCCGCTCGGTCAGCACCGCGGGCATCGCCACCAGCAGCCCGAACCAGGCGGCGGGCATGGCGGCCGCCCCGATCGAGCTCCGCAGTACGCCGGCCTCGGTGACGACCGCCCGGGGAAGGAAGCCGGTGGGCCGTGCCACGACCTGCCGGGCCACGAGCGGTCCGAGGACACCGACGAGGCCGATGCCGACCAGCAGGGCGTCCGTGCCGAGTGCCGGCGACTGGACCAGGAGCACCAGGCCCGTGGACGCGCCGGCGACCAGGAACGCACCCGGGTAGTCCAGACGTGAACCGTGCCCCTGGTTCGGCAGGGAGCGCCACAGCAGTGCGAGCGCGACCGCGGCAGCGGCGGGAGGGACGATCGCCGCCCGCCAGCCGAAGGCCTCGGTGAGCAGCCCACCGGCGAGCGGTCCCAGTGCCATCCCGGCGATCGTGGTGGCGGCGATGTTCCCCAGCGCGCGGGCCCGGGTCACCTCGTCGTACTTGCTCCGCAGCAGGGCGAAGGCGAGGACCGGAGCCGCGCCGGCCCCGCACCCCTGGACGGCCCGGGCGACGACCAAGGTGCCGAACCCCGGCGCCGCGGCGGCGAACAGGGCACCCGCGGTGAGCAGTCCGATCCCGACGGCCAGGGGGGTGCGCGGCCCCGCCGTGTCGCCCGCGCGACCGTAGAGACCGGTGCCGACCGCCATCGTGATCGCGTAGGCGCTGATCACCCAGGCACCGCGGTCCGCGGACACGCCCAGGTCGCGAACCAGGTCGGGCAGGGCCACCGCCACCGACGCACTGCCCATGCCGGTGAACCCGATGAGCGAGCCCAGCAGCAGGGAGAAGGGGGTCGGCCCGAGACCCTCTCCCGGCGCCCGACCGGGTCGTCGTGGTTGCCTGCCGCGGGGCGTCATCTGGTCCCTGCCGTCCCGCGGTCCCGCCGACTCGCCCGCACTAGCGCTCGTGGCGCAGGCCCGACCCCACGACGCCACGGGCGGCGAGGCCACCCAGCTCGGCCGGCGTCAGGCCGAGCACCTCGGCGAGGACCGCCTCCGTGTCCGCCCCGAGCAGGGGTGCCGGCTGCGGGGCGGTGAGCTCGCCGGACCAGCGCAGCGGCGACCCGGAGGCCAGCATCGGACCGACCCCGGGCTGGTCGATCTCGACGGCGACCGAGCCGGCGTCGCTGCGGGCCAGCTCCGCGGCCTCGGTCATGCTGCGGTAGGGCCCCCACAGCACGCGTGCGGCGTCCAGCTCGCGGCTCACCTCGCGCAGGGTGCGCTGGTTGAACCACGGCTTGAGGATCGCCGCGATCGTCTCGCGCAGCCGGTACCGGTCCGCCTCGGCGTTGAGGTCCGCGTCGAGGGTGGCCGCGAGTGCGTCGAAGACCGCCTCGGTCTCGGTGACCCGGCACAGGGCGTGCCACTGCCCCTCGGTGAGGGCGACCACCATCACCCGGCGTCCGTCGGCGGTGGCGAAGTCGACGCCGAAGGACCCGTAGACGTGGTTGCCGTGGCGGGGGCGGCCGTGGCCCTCCTGGTCGGCCTCGGCGAGCCAGCCGAGGCTCCCCACCCCGGACAGTGCGACGTCGGCCAGCGAGAGGTCGATCCGCGACCCCTCACCTGTCAGGTGGCGCCGTTGGAGCGCGGCCAGGACCGCCGTCGCCGCGGTCATGCCGGTGAGCAGGTCCCACGCCGGCAGCACCTGGTTGACCGGCTCACCGGTGTTCTGGGGTCCGGTCATGTCCGGGATCCCGACGCCGGCGTTCACGGTGTAGTCCACCGCGGGCCGCCCGTCGGACGCACCCTGCACGTGGACGTGGATGATGTCGGCCCGCCGTTGGGCCAGCTCCTCGTACGTCGGTCGCGCCCGGCCGACCATGTTGTCCAGGAAGATCCCGGCGGAGGGGCCGGGCCTCGTGGCGAGGGCGAGCAGGAGCTCCTTGCCCTCGGGCTGGCGGTAGTCGATGGTGACCGACCGCTTCCCCTTGTTCAGGTTGGCCCAGTAGAGACTCGCCCCGCGGGGGTCGACCGGCCAGCGCCGGTAGTCACTGCCTCCACCCGGCGGATCGACCCGGATCACCTCGGCGCCGAGCTGGGCGAGCGCCATCCCGCCGGACGGGCCGGCGACGAAGCTGGCCGCCTCGACCACGCGCAGGCCGCTCAGTGCACCGTTCTGGGCACCGCTCACCGCAGGTCACCTCCCCGGGCCAGCACCATCATCGGTATCTGGCCCTCCTGGACGACCTCCTGGCGCTGGTTGATCAACCGGAAGTGCCTGCCGACCACCGCGCGATCCCCGCGGCTGGTCAGCCGCAGGTCGGTGATCTCCAGCTCACAGTGCAGCGTGTCCCCGACGAAGATCGGGCCCGCGAACCGCCAGTCCTTGATGCCGAGCATGGCCACCGCCGACCGGGCGAACCAACCGGCCCGGTCCATCAGCCCGGTGAGCAGGGAGATCCCGAAGACGCCGTGCACCACCCGCCGGCCGTAGTCGGTGTGCTGGGAGAACTCCTCGTCGGAGTGGATGGGGTTCCAGTCTCCCGACAGCATGCAGAACGTCACGAGGTCGGTCTCGGTGACGGTCCTGCCCTGGGAGGTGAGCACCATGCCGGGCTCGAGATCCTCGAAGTACAGGCTCGGGTCCGAGTCGGGAGTGTGGTCCACGCTCATTCGCCTTTCACCTTCAGCACGATCCGGCCGACCTGCTCGCCGGCCTCCATCCGGCGGTGCACCTGAGGAGCCTCGGCGAGCGGGACGACCTCGTTGACGTCAGCCCGGATCTCACCCTTGGCGAGCAACGCGAGCAGCTCCTGCATCTCCTGGACGGTGCACGACTTGGTGCCGAGCAGGGAGATCTCCTTGAGGATCAGGTACGCCGGCGGCACCGACACCTCCTTGCCCTCGACGTTGCCCAGCACGACCACGCGGCCACCCGGCCTCACCGCGTGCAGCGACTCCCTGAGGGTCGGCGCACCGACGATCTCGAGCACGATGTCGGCCTGCCGTCCGAGCATGGTGCGCAGCTGCTTGGCGAACACCCGGTCCGGCGACACGATGACGTGGTCCGCACCCATGTCGCGGGCACGCTCGGCTCCTCGTTCGCTCGAGACGACGGCAACCGTGCGCGCCCCGACGGCGTGTGCGATCTCGAGGGCGTGCAGCCCGACACCACCGCTGGCTCCGGTGATCGCCACGACCTGGCCCTCGGTGAGCTGACCCCGCGCCACGAGCGCGTGGTAGGCGGTCCCCAGCGTGCAGGTCGCGATGGCCGCGTCCACCAGGGCCACCTCGTCGGGTAGCGGCACGACCGTGCTGGCGCTCACGGCGACGAACTCGGCGTACCCCCCGTCGTGGTCCTCACCCAGGAACGCCGGAGTCTGCGCGGTGCACAGTGCCTCCATGCCGCTGTGGCAGTTCGCGCACGCGCCGCAGCCGGAGTAGATCATCGTCATCACGCGGTCACCGACGCCGAATCCCTCGACGCCGGCGCCGACAGCCGCGACGGTGCCGCTGACCTGGTGCCCGAGCGTGACGGGCAGCTGGGCGCGCGGGAAGGCGCCGGCCCGGGTCAGCAGGTCGTGACGGCACACACCGCAGTAGGCGACCTCGACCAGGACCTGTCCCGGCGCCGCCGACGGCACCGGCACCTCCTGCGACCGCAGCACGTCCGGAGTGCCGAACCCGTCGATCCGGAACGCCGTCATCGTCTCCGGCAGCCTGCTCGACTTCACGGTGCCCCACTCCCCGCGAGCATCGCCTCGGCGATCGCTCGCAGCTTCGTCCGCTGGATCTTCATGCCGTTGGCGCCCTGGGAGACCGGGAACTCCTCCAGCACCACGACGCGACGTGGCACCTTGAAACCGGCGAGCTCCTGCCGGCACCGGGCGAGGATCTCTTGCTCGTCGACACCCGGGGGCTCGGCGACGACGAAGCCCACGACGGCCGCGCCCCGGTCGGTGTCCACGCCGACCACCTGGGCCTCCTTGACCGAAGGTTGTTGCTCGAGGAAGTCCTCGATCTCCTGTGGGTTGACCAGGAAGCCGCCCAGCCGCAGCGCGTCCCCGCGGCGTGACAGGTACACGACGTCCTCACCCTGCATGTAGCCCAGGTCGCCGGTGCGAAAGAACCCGTCGTCCGCCAGGTCGTCGTTGCCCTCGCGGTTGAGGTACCCGCACGTGACGTTGGGCCCGCGGACCTCGATCTCGCCGACCGCCGTGTCGGCGGCGATCTCGCCCGTCTCCACGTCGCGGACGCGCACCGAGATCTCCGGTGACACCGGGACTCCGCCGCCCAGACGCCAGCGGTCCGGGCCGGACTCGGGAGCGGGATAGGTCATCACCGCCAGCACCTCGCTGGAGCCGAAGGTCTGGAAGAACTTCCGCCCCGCGCTGGCCGCAGCGTCGACGATCGCGCCGGCATCGATGGCGGTGAAGCTGCCGAAACCGGTCTCGCGCCACGTCGGCATCGACTCGAGCGGCGCGGCATCGAGGATCCTGCGCAGCATCTCGTCGGAGAGGTTGGTGTGGGTCACGGCGTGCCGGCGAACCAGCTCGACGGTGGCCGCCGCGTCGAACACCGCCTGGATCACCAGCGGCCGGCCGGCCGCGAGTGCGGCGAAGAGCGTGTTGTAGCCGAACACCCCGCAGAACGGGAGGGCGCCGAGGACGACGGTGTCCGGCGCCAGGTAGCCGAAGCGGGTGGCTACGGCGTACGCGTGGTGGACCAGGGCCCGGTGCGACTGCAGGACCAGCTTCGGCGAGGACGTCGTGCCCGAGGAGCTGAACGCCTGGGCAGGCAGGTCCGGTTCGGCGTCGATACCCGCACCGGCCTGGCCGAACAGCGACTCGTGCTCGCGGCTCCTCGACGCCAGCGACTGCGGCACAGCCGTCGCGTCTCCGACGCAGACCACGTGCTCGAGGGAGGCCGGGAGGGCGGCGGCGACCTCGTCGAGCATGCCCAGGAAGTCGATGCCCTTGAACCCGGGAGCGGTGACCACGGCCCGCGCCCCGGAGTCCTCCAGCGTCGTGAGGACGTCGTGCGAGCGCAGCTTGGTGTTGACCCCCAGGACCGTGGCCCCCAGGTAGCCGCCGGCCACCATGTACTCGACCGCCTCGATCGAGCTCGGCAGCCAGAGGGCCACGACGTCGCCGCGACCGATCCCGAGCGAGGCGAGGCCCGCGGCCAGCCGGGCACTGCGGTCACGGAGCCCCTCGAAGGTCTGCCGGCGGTCGCCGTCGACCAGGGCCACCTTGTCCCGGTGCTGGAGCGCCAGGGCCTCGACCAGGTGCGGGATCGTGAACGGGTGCTCGACCGGGTGACCGTTGACGAGGGTGGTCACAGCAGGCGCCAGATGTCGTCCGCCGTCACGTTCTCGACCGGCTCGTCGAGCATCACCCGGCCACGGTTGATCACGACGACCCGGCGCACCACCTGGAGCACCTTCTCGATGTTCTGCTCCACGAGCATCACGGTCACGCCGAACTCCTCGTTGATCTGCTGCGCGACCCGCATCACCGTCTCGACCAGGTTGGGCTGCAGACCGACGGAGGGCTCGTCGAGCATGAGCAGCCTCGGGCTGGACATCAGCGCGATCGAGATGGCGACCATCTGGCGCTGCCCGCCGCTCATCGTGCCGACCAGCTGGGCCATCCGCTCCTTCAGCGCGGGGAACATCGCGAGCACCTGGTCCCGGGAGATGCTGCCGTCACCCCGTTCCCCGAACGCGAGGTTGTCCTCCACCGAGAGGTTCTCGAAGTAGCCGCGCTGTTGCGGCACCAGCGCCACGCCGGAGTCCACGATGTCGGGGGTGGCGAGCCGGGTGATGTCCCGGTCGCCCAGGTGGATGTGCCCGGACTTCACCGGGGTCAGGCCCAGCAGCGCCCGCAGCAGGGTGGACTTGCCCGCCCCGTTGTGGCCGAGCACGGCCACGAACTCCCCCGGCGCGATGTCGAGGGACAGACCCTGGAGCACCGGCTGGGCCGCGACGTCGGCGTGCACGTCGTCGATCTTGAGCAAGGTGCTCGTGCGCTCAGGCACCGAAGTAGACATCGCGAAGCGCCTCACTTTCCATCAGCTTGTCGGGGGTGTCCACGGCCAGGACCTCACCGGTCCCGAGGAAGACCGCGCGGTCGCACAGCTCGCGGACGAGCAGCATGTTGTGCTCGACCAGGAGCACCGTGCGGCCGTCGGCGATCAGCTTGGCCAGGACCTGGCGGAACTGGTCGAGCGACGACTCGTCGAGCCCTGACGTCGGCTCGTCGAGGAGGAGCAGCCGGGAGCGGGTGGCGAGCAGCCGGGCGATCGAGACGAGCTTCTGCTCGCCGTACGACAGCGAACCGGCCGACTGGTTGCGCACCGAGTCGGGGATGCCGACGAAGTCGAGGCACTCGTGCGCGTAGTCGACGGTCGCGCGCTCCACCTGCGCCACCTTCCAGGGCATGAGGAAGACACCGCGCATCCGCTCACCGGGCTGCTGCTGCACCCCGACGCACACGTTGTCGACCACGCTGAGCCGCGGCAGCAGGCGGACGTCCTGGAAGGTCCGGCCGATGCCACCGGCGACCCGCTCCTGCGGAGTGTCCGCCGTGATGTCACGTCCCTCGTAGGTGATCGTGCCGGCATCCGTGGGGATGGTGCCGGTGATCATGTTGAACAGCGTGGTCTTCCCCGCGCCGTTGGGGCCCACGAGGCCGGTGACCTGGCCTTCGGGCACCCCGAAGGTGGCGTTCTTCACCGCCTGCAGGCCGCCGAACCACTTCACCACCGAATCGACCTCAAGAAGCATGGGGCACCTCCTTCCGGGGAGCGCGTGCGTCCGGGGCGTCCCCGGTCCGGTTGACCGGCCGCCGCTTGCGCCGACGTGGCTTGTCGGCGAGGAGGCCCTGCGGGCGGGTGAACATCAAGATGACCAGGAGCAGGCCGAACAGGACCTGCTCGAGCGGCCCGGCAGCGGACTGCGCCAGGTTGATCTGCTGCAGCGCCTGCGGGATGAGCAGGATGATCGCGGCTCCGATCACCGCGCCGGCGACCGAGGTCATCCCGCCGACCACGACCATCGTGATGATGCTGACCGAGGTGGCGACCTCGAACGAGCCCGGGCTGATGTACATCAGGTTCTGGGCGTAGACGACGCCGGCGAGTCCGGCGAACGCTCCGGCGAGGACGGTGACCAGCATCTTGGTGCTTCGCACCGGCTTGCCCATCGTCGCCGCCACGACCTCGTCGTCGCGGATGGCGTGCATCATCCGTCCGTACGGCGAGCGCACCAGCCACAGGGCGAGGCCGGCGACGACCGCGAGGATGATCACCAGGTAGACCAGGAACGGCTCGTCGGCGAACAGGTCGAACGGGCCGAGCACGGGCCGGATGATCCCGGGGATGCCGCTGGTGCCGCCGGTCACCGACGTCCAGTTCGCGAAGACGCTCGAGGCGACGATCTGGAGCGCGAACGAGGCGACGATGAAGTAGTCACCGGCGACCCGCAGCGACGGGACCGCCATCACCGCTCCGGCCAGCGCCGTCACGGCGACGGCAGCGGCTGTGGCCGCCGGGGCGGACCAGGCCTCGCTGACGCTGAGGAAGGCGAAGGTGTAGGCGCCGACCCCGAACAGGGCCGCGTGTGCCATCGAGAAGATCCCAAGGTGCCCGATCAGCAGGCTCAACGAGATCGAGAGGATCGCGAAGATCCCGATCGAGATCAGCAGGGAGAGCACATAGGGACTCATGCCGTTCGCCTCCTCGGCTTCAGCTGGAGGGCGGTGAGCCCGCCCGGGCTGGCGGTGATCAGCACCAGGAACAGGACGAAGATGACCGGCAGGGTCCACTCCGCGTCGATCTCGATCAGCAGGATGTTCTGCAAGATCCCCAGCGTCATCGCCGCGATGAAGGCGCCGACGACGCTGCCGATGCCGCCGATGAAGACGGCCATGATCGAGATGATGAAGTAGGTCTCGCCGAGTCCCGGCTGCATGCCGGTGTCCGCGGCGACGTACAGGCCGGCGAGCGCGGCGAACAGCGAGCCCGCGGCGTAGACCAGCACCAGGACCCGTCCAGGTCGCCGGCCCACGACCTCGACGAACTCCGGGTTGCCGGAGTAGGCCTTGATCAGCTTGCCGGCCCGGGTGCGGGACAGCACCAGGATCAGCGCGGTGAACAGCACCGCGGTGAGTACGACGATCAGGATCTGGCCGACGGTCATCGACCAGCCGCCCAGGCTGACCGCCGTGTGGAACCAGTCACCGAGCGCGAGCCGTGCCGGACGCGCCCCGAGGTTGATCGTGAACAGGTTGTCCACGATCACCAGCGCCCCGAGCGAGACCAGGAAGAGGACGAAGCCCTCACCGCCGCGCCGCCCGAGCGGCACGTAGAGGAAGCGCACCAGGGCGACACCGAGGAGGACGGCCAGGACCAGCCCGACCAACGCGGCGAGCACGCCCGAGACCCCGAGCTCCCGGGTCGCCATGACCGCCAGGTATCCCGCCGCGCTGAACACGCCCGCGTGGGCGATGTGGAAGTGCCGGGTCGCCCCGAAGATCAGCGCGAAGCCGACCGCGACCAGGGCGTAGAGGCTGCCGGCCACCAGGCCGTTGAGCAGCAGTTGGACGAACAGATCCATGACAGTCCTATCGATGCCTCGAGCGGGTCAGTTCCCGTAGTTCTCGGCGAGGGTCTTGACGGCGCCGTTCTCGATCACGCCGACGTTGATCGGGCGGGAGGCCACGCCGTCCTTGAAGGTGAGCTCGGACCCGTAGACGGAGTCGAAGGTGCCGATGTCGTTGATCGCGGCGATGATGTCCTCGCCGGTCACGTCATCGTCGTCCTCCATCGCCTTCGCGTAGGCCTGCGCGAACACGGTGACGGCGTCGTAGTAGTTGCCGATGTAGGAGCTGGTCGGCTTCTCGCCGTACTCCTCCTCGAAGCGCTTGACGAACCCCTCCTCGGGGTTGAACGGGATGGAGGTGAGGATCAGCCCCTCCGCCGCCTTGTTGGCGAGCACATCCGGGATCGCCGCCCACGAGGTGTTGGCCATCGGCACGTCCCAGCCGATCTCCCGGGTCTGGCTCACCATGTTGTTGGTGTCCTGGCCGAAGGCACCGAACACGAGCACGTCCGCGCCCGAGTTGCGCAGCTTCGTCAGCTGTGAGCGGTAGTCGGTGCCCTGGTACTGGCCACTCTCCTCCGCGACGACCTTGCCGCCCGCGGCCTCGTAGGCCTCGACGAAGCTCTCCTTGGCCGAGCGGCCACCGTCGTCGCTGGTGTAGAGCACCGCGGCCTTGCGGTAGTCCTCCTCGTTGACGAGGTACTGGGCGAGGATCTCGCTCTCGTTCTTCAGCAGCGGGATCGTGTTGAGCAGGAAGTCACCCTGGTCGCCCAGCGCGTTGCTCTGCGCGCCGCCGTTCATCACCGGGATCTTGCGGCTGTTCGCGATCGGCATCAGGGCCAGGGTCTGGCTGGAGAACGAGCTCAGGACCATGGCGACGTCCTCGCCCACCAGCTTCTGGAGGGCGACCACGGCGGGCTCGGGGAGGGCCTGGGTGTCCTGCACCTCCAGCTTGATCGGCAGCTCGCCGCCGATGCCGCCGTCGGCGTTGATGTCGTTGACAGCGAGCCGGGCGCCGCTCTCGAAGTAGTCGCCGTAGACGGCCTGCCCACCGCTGGTGGCCCACAGCCCGCCGATCAGCACCTCGTCGGCGCCGCCGCTTCCCGCTGAGTCCGACCCGCCGCACGCGGCCACCGTCATCATCGCCAGCGACGCCACCGCGGCCACGCCGACCTTCCGTACCATTCCTGCACGCATCTGAACCTCATACTCTCTGCCGGCTCTGGCCGACTGGTGGTGTCGAAACACTGTGGTTGGGTTGCAGGGCCTCAGGCCCCGCGGTGGAGCAACCTCTCCCGAGCGATCTCCCGGAGGGCGGCCGACCGGATCTTGGTGCCGTTGGTCCCCGACGTCGTCGGCATCTCCTCGAGGAGGTAGACCTCGCTGGGGACCTTGAACTTCGCGAGCGTCTCCGCGCACCAGGCGCGCAGCTCCGCCGGCTCCGGCGCGGCGCCGGCCTGCGGGACCACGAACGCGACGGCCACGGTGCCGCCGCCGGGGCCCGGCACCCCGACGACCTTGCCGACCTCGACGCCGGGGTGGGCGTTGAGCCGCAGCTCGATCTCCGACGGGTCGACGAGGAATCCACGCAGCCGGAGCGCGTCGCCCATCCGGCAGACGAACTCGATCGTGTCGTCGTCGACTGCGCGACCCAGGTCACCGCTACGGAACCAGCCGTCGTCGGTGAACGTGCCTTCGGAGAGCTTCTGGTCACCGAGGTAGGCATCGACCACGTTCGGCCCCTGGAACTGGATCTCGCCCTCGCCGCCGCGCTCGACCTCGCTCCCGGTCGCCGGGTCCGCGATCCGGGCGCGGATCTGAGGCGACACCAGGTGCCCCCCGCCCGACCAGCGCAGCTCGGCCGGGTCCCGGGCGTCCCAGAAGGAGGTGAGGGCGAAGATCTCCGAGGACCCGTAGACCCCGACGACCGAGCAGCCGAGCTCAGCCTCCGCCCACTCCGCGAACTCCGCAGACCGGCCTTCGAAGTCGGCGATGCCGATCCAGCGCATCCGGTGGGTCATCCCCTCCGCGGGCCACGCCGCGCGCAGGCGACCGAAGAGGTCGTCGGCGCCGGCGGCGTGGGTCACGCCGTAGGTGGACATGTCCGCGAGCACGCCGGCCGCGTCGAACACCGGCTCGAGCAGGATGGCGGCCCCGCTCACCAGCGCCGCCATCGACGGGGTGAACCCGAAGACGCCCGAGAGGGGTAGCGCTCCCAGGACCACGTCGCCGGCTCCGATCTGGGCGCGCTCGGCCACCGCCAGCGAGTGGGCGGTGACGCCGGCCTCGGCGTGGGCGGCCAGCTTGGACCTGCCCGTGGACCCCGAGGTGGTGAAGGTGGTGCAGAGCCCGGCGACGGGATGCGGCTCCAGGTCGGAGTGCCCGGTGCTCCGGGGGAACACGTCGGCACCAGCGCCGACGTCGTACGACGCGACGTCGTCCGGCTGGTCTGTGCCGGGGGCGGCCACGACGAGCACGTACGGAGCGGGGATCCCCGGCTCCGCCATCGCGGCGTGCAGCCGGCCGCGCAGGTCCAGGTTGTTGAAGTCGTGCGCGATCAGGATCGCCCGGGGGGAGGCCATCGCCAGCACGTGCGCGACCTCGTCGCTGTTGTAGCGCGTGTTCACGCCGACCACGTGGGCACCGACGGACAGGGCTGCGAGCTGGGCGGCGACCGCGCTGGACCAGTTCGGCAGCCAGACCGCGATGCAGTCGCCCTCGCCGATCCCGGCGCCGCGAAGGTCGGCGGCCATGTCGGCGGCGAGCTCCCGCAGCGCCCTGCGGGTCACCACCCGTGCCGCGCCCGCACCGGCGAGGCCGTCGTAGAGCACGGCCTCGTCCGGTCCGTCCTGCACCTGCCTGGTGAACAGGTCCAGCAGTCGGGGAGTCGTCATCGGCCCTTCCTCATCTTGGTGATCCAGGAGTCGAGCAGGCCGGCGAAGCCGTCCATCTCCTCCATCGGGTAGTGGCCGTAGCCCTCGAGGAAGACGTAGTCGGCGTCCGGCACCTGGGCGGCAGCCCACTCCACCGCCACCGGGTCGACCCAGAGGTCGTCCTCGCCGGCGACGAACGTCATCGGGCAGGTGACGTCGGCGAGCTCCTCGCGCACGTCGTGGGTGCACCACCCGATCAGGTCGCTGTTGGAGACCAGCGGGTCTTCCCGGCAGTGCATCCGCGCGATCAGGGCTGCCCGGTCGCTCGGCGTCGCGCGGCCGACCACGGCGCGCGTCCCCAGATGCGTGCGGTCGCTGCGCGCCGGGGCGGCACTGTCCTCCAGCTCGCGTCGCAGGGCGTGGATTTTGCCCCGGCCCGGTCCGGGCTCGGCGCACATCGACACGGCGCCGCCGAGCAGATCACCGTGCCGGACCGCGAGCTCCTGGGCGACCTTCCCGCCGATCGAGCAGCCGACCACGATGGTCGGCCCGTCCGCGAGGCGGTCCAGGACCTCGACCAGCCACGTGGCGTAGTCGGCGAGGTCGGTGACGGCTCCGTCGACGGCCGGCTCGCTGTGACCGTGACCCGGCAGGTCGGGGACCAGCACCCGGTAACCCAGGTCGGCGAAGTCGGCGAGGGTGTGGCGCCACTGCACGCCGGTCTGGCCGGCCGTGTGGATGGCCAGCAGGGTGGTGCCGTTCGGCCGCTCGGGGACGACCTCCTGCACGAAGCCCAGGGCGCCGCCGATGTCGAGGTGGTGCGCGTGGAGTCTCATCCGACGACCTCACGGGTCGACTCGGTGGCCAGCGTCCGGGCGTTGTCGACCAGCAGCTCCAGCGCCTTGGTCAGCCGCAGGTACTCGTACGGGTCCCCGGACACCTCGAACTCCCCGGACATGAGTCGGGCACCGAACCGCGCGTCCGGGGCGGTCAGGAGGTCGGCCCAGACCCGGTCGGTGGCGCCGAAGGTGAACGTCGCACCGTGCGCGGTGCGCGGAGCGACCTCGATGATGCGGCCGCGGTAGATCCGGAGCTGGATCTCGTGCCGCCCTCCCCGGAGGCCGAGGGTGCCGTCCCAGGCCTGGACAGCGGAGACGAAACGGTCGTCGCTGCTCAGCAGTTCGGCCAGCGCGGCACCCCAGGCCCGCGTGCCGACGTCGCGGTGCGTGCGATGGGCGGCGGGGTCCTCGCTCCGCACGCGCACCGTGCAGCTGCCCGAGTGGACCACGCGGCCGGCCGGGTCGAGGAGCTTGTCGAAGCGGGTCACGTCGCCGGCTCGCTCGTCGGCGACGGGCTCCAGGCGCACGACGGTGGAGCGCAGGGTGACCTGTTGTCCCGGCTCCAGGCGGCCCGTGGAGGTCCAGCAGGCCGTGACCTGACGGAGCTCGGCGGGCGCGAGCACGCGCCCGGCCTGGCTCTCACGCCACAGCTCGTCGGCGACCACGGCTGCCTCTGCCGGGGTGGCCACGGGGCGGGCGGGCGTGACCGACCGCGGGTCGGACCGCCAGGCCAGGCCGACTTCCAGGTCCTCGAAGTGCATGAGATGGGTGCGCTTTCCCTCAGGTGACGTGCATCACGAACGATCGTTCGTGCATATACTGACTCCGTGAGCGAGCAACGTCAACCACCGGCCGTAACCCGGCCCGCCGCCCGGGACGGCCAGGCGAGCGGCCGGTCGGGCGCACGGGGCGGACGGCGGCCGAACGAGGCGGCGATCTTCTCGGCGTCGCTGAACGTCTTCAGCGAGCGCGGGTTCAACGGTGCGTCGATGCGCGAGATCGCGACGCGCGCAGGCACGAGCCTGTCGAACCTGTACAACTACGTGCCGGGCAAGGCCCACCTGTTGGCGCACGTCCTCAAGCGGGCCAACGACAACCTCCTTCAGGAGCTCGAGGAGGCGCTCCGCGAGGTCGAGACCCCGACCGACCGGCTTCGTGCCGTCGTGAGCAGCTACATCCTCTGGAGCGCCCGGAACCAGATGGCCGGAACGGTCGCGGTCGGCGAGTTCCGGTACCTGACCGGGCTGCAACGTGACGAGGTCGTCGGCGCGCGCGACCGGACCCAGCGGATGTTCACCGAGATAGTCCTGGACGGGGTCGAGGCTGGTGAGTTCGGCACGCCGCACCCGCACGACGCGGGCCGCAACATCGTCCTGCTGTGCTCGGCCTTCGCGACCTGGTTCCGAGCCGGCGGCGGCCGGTCGGTCGAGGAGATGGCCGAGAGCCAGGTCCGGCTCGCGCTCGCGATGGTGGAGGCCCAGACCCTGCGCTGACGCGCGTGGCGGTGCGCGGACGCGCACCGAACTCCAGACGGGTCACGTCTGCCAGGTGATGGGCGCCCGGGGGTCGGGCTCGTAGGCGCAGTAGGTTCCGGTGCGGACCGTACGGTTCAGGTGATCAGCCAGGGCGGGATGCTGCTCGCCGATCCGCGTGAGCGTGTACCGGATCGCCCGGGTGACACTGACCCGAGCCCTCTCGGAGCCGGAGGCCGACCGCCGTTCTCGGCCACCGAGGCCGAAGGCGCGGGCAAGCTCCGCGACGAGGTGGTCGCGGTCGGCCCGGGCCAGCGACGCCCGCTCGAGGTCCCCCATCTCCTCCGCCTCCGCGATGTCCTCGTCCACCTCGGTCAGCCGACGTCGGTACGCCCGCCGCGCCTGGTCGTCCAGCAGCGGTCCCGCATCGTCAGCGCCGAGACGGAGGCCGTCCTCCGGCGCGAGGCCGATGCCGGGCCTGGAGTCGGCAGTGACGCCGTGGACCCCGCTCACCAGGTCGAGGACATGGAACTCGCGGCCCGGGGCTGTCAGCAGCCGGGTCAGGTGATGCATCCCCTTGAGATCTCGCAGCAGGACGGTCGTGCCGAGGAAGGTCACCGTCCGGGTGTCGCCATCCAGCTTGAAGACCCCGACCTCGGTGGCCGGCTCGGGAGTCGCCACCGAGGGCGCGTCGCCCCGGTCGTCGTGGGCCAGGTCCGCCGGGGCCGTGGCTCCGATCCCCTCCAGCGCCCGCCTCGCCGCGTCGAGCTCGAGGGCGGCCAGCGCGTCGTCACCGGCGGCCCGGTGCGCCTCGGCCAGCACCATCCGCGCAAGGGCCGTCTCGTACGGCGCGTCCACCGTGCACCAACCGTGCACAGCCGCTCCGCACGCGTCGATGGCCGCAGCGGCATCGGAGTCGGCCAGGGCGACCCGGCCTCGTGCCAGCTCGGCCATCGCGTGCAGGGCCGGACCCGGATAGGTCGCCGCAATAGTGGCCAGCTCCGTGGCCGCAGCGCGGGCGGTGGACGGGTCGCCGGCGGCCAGGGCGATCTCGACCTGGGCGTCAAGCAACGGAGCACGCGACAGGGCAACGTTCGGTGGCCGTTCCTTCCACGGGATCTGCCGCGGGTGGACGAGAGCGTCGCGCACCATCGCGGCTGCCTCGGCCACCCGGCCGCGGGCGAGCCGCAGCAGGGCCCAACCCGGTTGCGGCTGCCAACCGGTGGCGTGCGCTGCCCGGAAGGCCTCTTCGGCTCCGTCGAGGTCACCGCGTCGGAGCCGGATCGTGCCGAGCTCGGTCAACGGCCATCCGAACTCGCGTCGCATCCACGGCCGCAGCTCCTCGCAGGCGTGCAGCGCCTCCTGCTCGGCCTCGTCGCAGCGCCCGTGCAGGCGAAGCAGCTCCGCACGGTGGATCCGACAGCGGCCGTTGATGCCGCCGTAGAAGTCACCCCGGGCACGACGGGTCTCCATCACAGCGGTCCACTCCGCCGCCCGGTCGTACTCGGCGAGCCCCTGCATCGCGCACACCAGCTCGCACCACACCATTCCGGCCGTCAGCGGGTCGACCTGGTCCGACAGCAAGGTCACCGCCGCCTCGTCCAGGTGGGCGAGCCCCTCGCTGACCTCACCGGTCAGGATTCGCACACGCGCCGCCGCGACGCGGCCCAGGGCGGAGGCGGGTACGACGTCGTACCGGTCGCCGAGCGCGACCGCACGGCCGGCCCACCGCTCGGCCGCCTCCAAGTCACCGCACATGAACCGTTCGTAGGCGTGCAGCATGGCGACCAGGGCATGGACCGGCGTCTCACCGTGGCCCGCCAACAGACCCTCGCAGCGGCTCAGCCAGCCGCGGACCGGCGCCATCAGGCCCGTGTCCATCAGGAGGTACAGGGCGACCATCGCCGCTGCGTGTGCCGCGGCCAGGTCGTCACCGACGGCGATCCTGCGTGCGTGCTCCTGCTCCCAGGTCGTGACCGTGCCCTCGAGGTCGCCCGCGGCGTACTGCGCGGTGGCCGCGTCCTCGACCGAGTCGGCAGGTCGGTCCGGCTGCACCACCGCGTCGGGGACGACGCGCGTTACCGGGCGCACGTACCGACCGTACTCCTCGCGCTTCTCACCGGCGTGACAGAACTTGTCACGCCTTCGGTGCAGCACGGCAACCCACGTCCGGGACGTGCCACCAGACCCAGAAGGGAGACCACAGATGAAGCAGCGACTGGAGGACCTACCGGTCGAGCTGGACCTCGGCGAGCTCGTCACCCGATACGTCGAGTGGGGTGCGATGGCGGTCCGCTACGCCCGCGTCCCCGCCGGCACCGACATGGGGCCCGTCCTCGAGGGACTGCCCGATGACCGCTGCCCGAGCGACCACTGGGGCATCGTCCTCGAGGGCGCGATCACCCTCGTCCACGCCGACGGCACCAAGGAGGAGACCACCGCCGGAGAGACCTACTACTGGCCCGCAGGGCACACGGCAGTCAGCCAGGACGGCGCGGCCTTCCTCGAGATCGGGCCCGTCACCCCGATGCGGGCGTTCGGCCAACACGCCAAGACCAAGCTCGGACAGATCACCGGCTGAGTGATCCCTACCGGTCCGTCGCGCAGGACGCCGCGGCGGACCGGTTGCCCGGGGCCGGTGTTCGTCAGTGGTCCTCGCCCCAGTTGGCGATCAGTACGGCGATCGGCGGGATCACCGCTGCGACGCCAGACATGACGACAGCCGCTGTTGTCGACCACAGCCGGACCACGTTCCAGGCCAGCACGATCAGGGCCACGCAGGTGCCCATCAGCACGAAGTACCAGCGCCGGCGGCGACGCAGGCGCGCGCCCTGCGCTTCGGCGACATCGCTGACCGAAAAGTGCCGGCGGTCTCTTCTCATTGTTCCTACTCAGGGTCGGAGCGCGGTCAGCCGAGGATGCGCAGTGCCGGGCCGTAGACAGCTGATGCGGCGGCCCCCAACAGTGTTGCGACGAGCGTCGACCGGCGGGACGACGATCGAGCAAGAGCCACCGTCAACGCCGCGACTCCCACGGCCGCGAAGAGGATCGCCACGTCGTCGTACCCCAAACGCCACCAGTATCCGCCCACAGCCTCACCCAAGAAGGTGGCCGGGATGGCCGCCAGGCCAAGAGACGCCGTGGGCAGGTGCGCCGAGGCCCGTGCCCAGCGGGCCGACAGCCCGAAGACAGGCCCTCCCACGAGCCCGCACACTGTCCAGAACGCTGCGAAAGACGTGGAGACGCCGAACCCGCGGAACGCCAGGCACCGTAGTAGCCGGCGACCTCAGCGACGCACGTCGCAGCCGCAAGCGTCGCCGCGGTGACCGATGAGCGCTGAAACCAGCCGACTGCCCACGCGACCGCCAGCCAGGGGCTGGCGGAGTTGGCCCGAGCCGCCCAAGGCGTGTCGAGCCACCCTTGGGCGTACGACGTGATGACGCCGACGACAAGGCCGACTCCGGGCAGCAGCACCGCCCAGTCCGCCCTATGGCTGCGCGTCTCGTTTCCGTCGGAGGTGGTCGGGCGCTGGGCCGCCCTGTGTGACTCAACTCCGGCGCCGTTCTCCATGCGCGCACTCTCGCACGCTCCGCCGTCCGGTTGCACGCCTCCGGTGCATTCCCCATGCGCGAGGCACTTCCCGTCGCGGTGCAGCTCGAGTCGCTGCCCAGGAGGCAGCTGCGAATCATGCAGGGTGTCACCGAGGCCCGGGCCAGCTCGGACCGGACCAGGCAGTGAGGATGCCTCCTTGCACCGGACGGTCCTAGGCTGACCCCGGCACGACGACCCGCGAGGTGAGCCATGGACCACGACATGATCGAGGCGCTGCGTGAGCAGCACCCGGCGTGGCGGCTCCTGCGCGCCGGCAACGCTCCGCTGGTGCTGTCCTTCCTCGGTCGACACTTCGTCGAGGAGAACAACGGCGCGACCGCCGCATCGGCTCTGGTCTCCCGGCTCGACGACGAGCTCTACGGACTCGACCCGGGACGCGGCAGCGCCGATGGCTCGGGGGAGCGCCGTTACCCGAAGAGCCCACAGGAGTACCTCGACGACTGGTCGGCCGATGCGACCGGCTGGCTGCGGCGCTTCTACCCGCCGGGGTCGGACGAGGTCCACTACGACGCGACGCCTTCGTTCGAGAAGGCCTACGCCTGGCTCGCCACACTGCAGACCCGGTCGTTCGTCGGCACCGAGTCCCGGCTACAGACCGTGGTCGACCTGCTACGTCAGATCGTCCACGGCGCCGAGACCGACCCGGAGGCGCGGCTGACCGAGCTGCGGCGCCGACGCGCCGCGATCGACCAGCAGATAGCGGCAGTCGAGGCCGGTGAGGTCGACGTGCTCGACCCCACCGCACTGCGCGAGCGCTATCACCAGTTCGCCGCGACCGCCCGCGAGCTGCTCGCTGACTTCCGCCAGGTCGAGGAGAACTTCCGCAGCCTGGACCGCTCCGCCCGGGAGCGGATCGCCTCCTGGGAGGGTGGGAAAGGGGAGCTGCTGGCGGACCTCGTGGACAGCCGCAGCAGCATCACCGGCACCGACCAGGGCCGGAGCTTCCAGGCGTTCTACGACTTCCTGCTCTCGGAGTCCCGGCAGGACGAGCTGACGGATCTGCTCGCCCGAGTGCAGCGGGTCGCGGGGCTCGAGACCGAGCAACGGCTGCGCACGATCCACCACGACTGGTCCGACGCCGCAGAGCGCACCCAGGGAACGGTGCGGCAGATCTCCGAGCAGCTGCGTCGCTTCCTCGACGACCAGGTGTGGCTGGAGAACCGTCGCGTCCTCGACCTGGTGAGGACCATCGAGGCCACGGCCCTGGCTTGTCGGCACAAGCCCCCGACACTCGGCCTCGAGGTCGACGAGCCCGGCATCGAGGTGGCGCTGCCGTTCGAGCGGCCGCTGTACGACGCTCAGCCGACCACCAGCGTGGACAGTCTGCTCGCGCCCGACGACAGGTCGGAGGTCGACATCGCAGCGCTGTTCGAGCAGAGCCACGTCGACCTCGCCCGCCTGGCCACGAACATCCGTACGGTCGTACCGCCGCGCGGCACCGCGCTGCTGCGTGACATCGTCGACCTCTACCCGCTGGAGCAGGGAGCCGCCGAGCTGGTCTCCTATCTCACTCTGACCGACGACGACCTCACCGTGGAGATGGACGAGACCGAGGAGATGCTGGTCGACTACCCCGACCCGTCCGACCCCGCCGTCGTACGCCGAGTGCGGCTGCCCAAGGTGACGGTGACCCGGCGGTGAGGACACCGGACGAGCAGGCCACCGCGACGGCGATCATCAAGCTGATGCGCGGGGTGGTCTATCGCGAGAGTGACGAGGACACCTGGCTCGCGCTCGCGCGACACGAGGGTGCCGTCCGCGACCACTTCGCCACCATCGGCGTCGAGGTCGTGGTCGACGACGCCGAGGGCTACGCGTTCCTGCGCAGCGAGGAGGAGCACGACGACACCGACCCGCTCCCCCGGCTGGTGAAGCGGCGCAGCCTGACCTACCACGTCAGCCTGCTGCTGGTGCTGCTGCGCAAGCGGCTGGTGGAGTTCGAGACCGCCGGCGGCGAGGGCAAGCTGGTGCTGAGCCGCGACCAGATCGTCGACCTGCTGCGGCTGTTCCTGGCCGACTCCACCAACGAGGCGCGCGTGGTCGACAGCGTCGACACCACCATCCGCAAGGCCGCTGACCTCGGCTTCCTGCGTCAGCTGCGGGGTCAGTCCGACCACTGGGAGGTACGCCGGATCCTCAAGGCCTACGTGGACGCCCAGACCATGTCGGACTTCGCTGGCAAGCTCGCCGACTACGCCGGCCGCCGGACGGACGGCACCGATGACTGACGCACTGTTCTCCTCGGTGGAGCTGGACACCCCGTCCCGCGCGGGCTTCAGGCTGCACCAGATCGAGGTATTCAACTGGGGCACCTTCGACAAGCGCGTGTGGCGACTGTCCCTGGGCGGCGAGACCGCTCTGCTCACCGGCGACATCGGCAGCGGCAAGTCCACCCTGGTCGACGCGGTCACCACCTTGCTGCTCCCGGCGCACCGAATCTCCTACAACAAAGCTGCCGGCGCGGACACCAAGGAACGCACCCTCCGCAGCTACGTGGAAGGCCACTACAAGTCCGAGCGGATCGAGGCCACCGGCGCCTCGCGTCCGATCGGGCTGCGTGACCATCGCAGCTACTCGGTGATCCTCGGCGTCTTTGTCAACGAGGGCTACGACGAGACCGTAACCCTCGCGCAGGTGTTCCACCAGAAGGACAAGGCCGGGCAGCCGGACCGGTTCTTCGTGGTCTCCGACAAGGCGTTGTCGGTGGAGGCCGACTTCACCTCCTTCGGGTCCGACCTGCTCGACCTACGCAAACGACTGCGCGCCGGCGGCGCGGAAATCCACAACGTCTTCCCCGACTACGCTCGCTCGGTACGACGCCGGCTGGGCATCGCGTCGGAGCAGGCGATGGAGCTGTTCCACCAAACGGTGTCGATGAAGTCGGTCGGCAACCTCAACGAGTTCGTCCGCAACCACATGCTCGAGCCGGTCGACGTGACCGACCGGGTGCGCGGCATCGTCGGCCACTTCGAGGACCTCACCAAGTCCCACGAGGCGGTCACGCGCGCCCGCGACCAGCTGGAGGTGCTCGAACCGCTCGTGGCCACCGCCGACCGGTACGACGCCGCGCTCGCCCGGCGCACCGAACTGGAACGGCAGCGCGACGCGACCCGGGCGTTCTTCGCGGACCTGCGCACACGGCTGCTGGACGACGAGCTCGCGGCGATCTCGTCCGAGCTCGCCGGTCTGATCACGCAGGCCGAGGAGCTGGCCGGCGCGCGCGCCGACGCGGCCCGCGAACGCGAGGGGCTGATCAGCGCCCGGGCCCGTGCCGGCGGCGACCGGGTCGGCCAGCTGCAGCAGCAGGCCGAGGCAGCCCGGTCGGAGGCGGTCCAGCGGCGCGGCAGACGGGTCGACTTCGACCGGCGGGTCGAGCAGGCGGGTCTGCGTACGGTGGCCGACGCCGACGGGTTCGCCGCAGTCCTGCGGCAGGTCGCAACCCTCGACGAGACGGTCACCGAGACCCGCACCCTCCTCGACGAGCGGTTCGTCGAGTTGCGGGGCCGTCAACGCGAACTCGAGTTGCAGAGCAGCCAGGTCCGCGACGAGCTCACCAGCCTGGCCGGACGCACCAGCAACCTCCCGATGAGCCAGCTCGACGTTCGCGCCCAGCTGTGCGCCGAGCTGGGCCTGGATGAGGAGCAGCTACCGTTCGCCGGCGAGCTGGTCGACGTCGACGAGGAGCACGCCGAGTGGCGGGGAGCGGCCGAGCGCGTCCTGCGCGGGTTCGCGCTGTCCCTGCTCGTACCTGACGAGCACTATGCCGCCGTCGCACACTGGGTCGACGGTCGCCGGCTCACCCACCGCCGCGCCGACGGCAGCACGGCCGGCAGCAGGCTGGTCTACGAGCGGGTCCCCGCCCGCCGGGTGTCGCTGCAGGTGAGCGACATCGGCTCACGTCGGGTACTGGCCGACTGCCTACAGGTCAAGGACGGCCCGCTGGCCGACCACGTCCGCAGCCAGCTCGTCCGCCGCGCCGACCACCTCTGCGCCGACACGCTGGAGGAGTTCCGGACGGCTGGGCGGGCGGTCACCCGACAGGGCCAGGTGCGGTCCGGCGACCGGCACGAGAAGGACGACCGGTCTCGGGTCGACGACCCCCGCACCTGGGTGCTGGGCTGGGTCAACGAGCGCAAGGTCGCCGCTCTCACCGAACAGCTGCAAACGCTGCAGACCGAGTTCCTCGCCGTGCAGAGTCAGGGCGAGGAGCTGGCCACCGAACGCCAGACGCTGGACCGGCGGGCGCAGGCTCTGGCCGGACTGGCGGCATACACCTCGTGGACGGACCTGGACTGGCAGGAGGCCGAGCAGCGGTCCGTCGAAGCCGATGCCGAACGGGAGCGGCTGGTCGCCGGGTCGTCGGAGCTGGCCGAGATCGAACAGCGACTGGGCGTCAACGAGGAGCGGTCACAACAGCTCGAGGCGCGGCTCGGCGAGCTCACCCGTCACACCGCCCGCCTGGAGGAACGGGTCTCCCGCGGCGAGCGGGAACGAGCCGAGGCGCAGCAGTTCCTCGACGGCCTCGCCGCCGACGACGTCGAGGCAGCGCGCGCGGCGTACCCGTCCCTCACCGAGCGGCTCGGCCGCGACCTGCCACAACACTCCGAGCAGTGCGCGTCGGCGGAGGCCGGGCTGACCACCGACCTGCAGGCCGCCGTCGAGAAGGTCGGCCGGGAGCTGGGCGGCTACGTCACCAGCCTGGTGCAGGAGATGAACAAGATGCTGTCCTCCTGGCCCGAGCTGCGCAGCGAGATGGACGCGGCGGTGGAGACCCGTGCGGACTTCCGCGCGATGCGGGACCGGATCGCGCAGGACGACCTGCCCCGGTTCGAGGCGGACTTCAAGGAGCAGCTCAACACCAACACGATCCGCGAGCTGGCGCAGTTCCACAGCTGGCTGAACCGGCAGGCCGACGAGATCCAGGTGCGCATCGACCGGATCAACGAGGCGATGGGGGCGATCGACTACAACCCCGGCCGCTACATCCGGCTGGAGAAGGAGCGCACCGTCAACCAGGAGGTGCAGGCCTTCCGCAAGGAGCTGCGCGACGCGACCACCGACGCGATCGGCGGCGACGACGACCAGTACTCCGAGCGCCGGTTCCTGGAGGTGCAGCGGATCATCCAGCGGTTCCGGGGCCGGGAGGGACATGCCGACAGCGACAAGGCGTGGACCCGCCGGGTGACCGACGTGCGCAACTGGTTCACGTTCTCGGCCTCCGAGCGCGACCGGGTCACCGACGAGGAGTGGGAGCACTACCGCGACTCCGACGGCAAGTCCGGCGGGCAGAAGGAGAAGCTCGCCTACACGATCCTGGCCGCGTCCTTGGCCTACCAGTTCGGGTTGGAGTGGGGTGCGCAGCGCTCCCGGGACTTCCGGTTCGCGGTGATCGACGAGGCGTTCGGTCGTGGTTCGGACCTGTCGACCCGCTATGCGCTGGAGCTGTTCGCCAAGCTGGGCCTGCAGCTGCTCATCGTGACGCCGCTGCAGAAGGTGCACGTCATCGAGCCCTACGTCCGGGCGATCGGCTTCGTGGACAACCCCGACGGTGCCAGCTCGCGGCTGCAGACGCTGACGGTGGAGGAGCTGCACGAGCTGCGCGCCGGGCACACCGGTTCCGGGTCGGCGCGCGGATGACGTGGTCGACCTCGGCGGACGTCCGCGCGAAGGTGCAGCGGCGGTGGGACGACGGCACCCTGCTGCGCGCGTACGCCGCGGGCGAGCCTTGCCCGCGCATCGAGGTGCCCCTGCGCCGGCCGGGTCCGCGGGAGCTCGGTGAACGCCTCGGTGAGGTGCAGGAGTGGGCGTGGGAGCTGGAGCAGGGCTCGCGGGACGGCGCGCGTTACCGGCTGGAGCACGCCGAGGTCGGCGGCCGCCTGGTCGGGCGCAACCGGCTGCCGAGCCGGGCAGTCGTGGAGACCTACGCCCAGGCCTGGGCGCTGTTGGGCGTCGCGCGGCAGGTCACGGTGTACGACGGGGTGCTCGGCGTCGTCGCGGCCGAGCCGGTGGTCCGCGCCTGGGTCGGCGCGCGTCCCCTCGAGGCCCTGGGCTTGCACGGCGAGTGGGCACGCCTGCTGGCGGCGTACCGATGGCTCGACGAGCACCGCGGCTCCGGCCGCTACCTGCGCGAGATCGCCGCACCGGGCGTGGACACCAAGTACGCCGAGCGACACCGGCCCGTCCTCGCCCAGCTCCTCGGCGTGCCGGGGTCGGCCGCCGGGTTCCTCGGCGGGCTCGGGCTGCGGGCCAAGCCAAACCTCGTCCGGTTGCGTCCGCACGCTTCGCTCGGGTTGCCCGCTCCGCTGACCGAGGTCGCTGTGCGTCACGACGAGTTGCACTCACTCGCATTGCCGGCGAAGCGGGCGGTGATCGTGGAGAACGAGATCACCTACCTCAGCGTGCCGATGCCGCAGGACGGGCTCGTCCTGTGGGGCAGGGGCTTCGATGTCGACCGGGCCGGCTCGTTGCCCTGGCTGCGGGACGCGGAGGTGGCCTACTGGGGCGATCTGGACACGCACGGTTTTGCCATCCTCGACCGGCTGCGCGCCTGGCTGCCGCAGACCCGCTCGGTGCTGATGGACCTGGCGACGCTGCTCGAGCACCGGGAGCGTTGGGGTCAGGAGGAGCGGCCCACCTCGGCGCGCCTGACCCGGCTCACCTCCGAGGAGGCCGACGTGTACGCCGTACTTGTGGAGGACCGCCTCGGGCAGCGGGTGCGGCTGGAGCAGGAGCGGATCGACTGGGCCTGGGCGGCGCCGCGCCTCGGCGTGGACTGCTAGACGACACCTACTCACCGCTCCCTCGTGAGGCACCTGGTCCCCGGCCCGGCGCCCCGTGGGGATGGCCGGGTCGGAAGATCAGAGTTCAGACGGGGGCGAGAACGTCCAGCCCCAGGATCTGCGCAGACTCTGCGCGCCGTGCGTCGTACGTGACGACCCCGTCGACGCCGATGCGAATGGCGGCTGCCAGGTGTAGCCCGTCCAGCGACCGCAGCTGTGCGCCTGGCAGAAGCCCCGCCTCGCGAAACAGGGACGACGGGACCTCGTAGAGGCCCACGCCGTCGAGCAGGTCCGAGACGTGCTGTTGGGTCAGCACATCGACACGCTGGGCGACGCGACGCAGCTCGGTCTCCAGCAGCCAGCACGCGACCAGCTCCGGCGCCTCTTCGTCGAGGGTGCGCGCCAACGCGTCAGACTCCGGCTCGTCCACGATCAGCTTCAGCGCCGCCGACGTGTCGAGATACCAGAGGCTCACCGCTCTCCCCGCAGGTCGTCCAGGATCTCGCCGCTGGGTGTGCTGATGCGCACGCGAGGTCGATCGGCGTACACGGGACGCTTCTTCGCGGGACGGTCACAGCGCAGGTCGCCGGCGCTCACCGGCCCGAGCCGGGCCACGGGGACACCGTGCCGAGTGACCGTGTAGGTCTCGCCGCGCTGTACGCCACGCATGATCTCGGCGTTGTCGTTGCGGAGCTCGCGCTGGCTGATGATCTTCATCTGACCACTGTAGCGCTGCGTAGCGCACCCCCGACTCACTCAGACATCAGGGGGTAGGTGGCGGGAACCCTCAGCGCGTCGCAGAACTCCTCGCCTTCCCCAGTGAGCGCACGGCCTCTACGGCCGCCTGATCAACCAGGACCTGCGGGACACGGCCGCGCGACTCGAGAACTCGGCGCCTCGGCGGTACGCGACGAGCGCGGGGAACCACGGGGCACGCGGCCCCACTTGGGCCCTGAATGACAAAACCCCAGGAGAGGTACAGGGCCTCTGACCTGGGGCTTCATCTGGAGCCGCCTGTCGGAATCGAACCGACGACCTATTCATTACGAGTGAATCGCTCTGCCGACTGAGCTAAGGCGGCCTGTGCCCAGCCAGAGCCGGGCACGCCGGACGAGTATACGGAAGCAGCCCGCGAACGACGAAACCGGGCGGGGGCCTTGCCCGGCGCGGGTCGGCCGGGGCGCGGCGGCCAGGACCGACGATTGGGCAGAAACGGCAGTCGTCGTTGCGGATTGGGCAGAAACAACACGTCCAGGCGACTGGGACTGTCGTATCTGCCCAATCCTGAAGCGCGGTTGCTGTTCTTGCCCATTCTCAGCGGGGCCTGGGTCTCGACAGGCTCGACCAGCGGGGCCTGGGTCTCGACGAGCTCGACCAGCGGCACCCGGTCTCGACGAGCTCGACCATCGGGGCCTGGGTCTCGACAGGCTCGACCACCGGGGCGGGCCGGCCAGCGGGACAGGGTCAGCAGGTCACGTTGTCGGACGGGACGACACCGGAGACCAGGTAGGACTCGACCGCCTCGTCGACGCAGGCGTTCCCGGCGAGGTACCCGGTGTGGCCGTCGCCGTCGCGGGTCACGAGCACCCCGGAGTCCAGCTGGGACGCCAGCGCCTCGGCCCACTCGACCGGGGTCGCCGGGTCGCGGGTGGTGCCGATCACCAGGATCGGCTCGGCGCCCTCGGCGACCAGCGGGCCGACGTCCTCGGCGCCCTCGACCGGCCAGCCGGCACAGCTGGACAGCCCGTAGGCGAAGACCGAGCCGAAGGTCGGCGACGCCTTCTCGAACTCCGGCACCTGGGCGGCGGCCTCCGCCGACGAGATGGGCTCGTCGTCCTGGTCGAGGCAGTTGATGGCGTACAACGCCTCCATCGAGTTGTCGATGTAGCCGTCGGGTCCACGGGAGGTGTAGGCGTCCGACAGCGCGAGCAGCGCGCGGCCCTCGCCGCGGAAGGCGGCCTGGAGCGCGCCGTCGAGGAGCGGCCAGTACTCCTCGTTGTACAACGGCGCCCAGATCCCCAGCACCGCGTTGCCGACCTCGAGCTGCCGGTCCCCGGAGCCGGAGATCGGCCGCTGCTCCACCTCGTCGAGGAACTCCCGGATCCGTTCGGTGCCGGCGTCGACCGACGAGCCGAGGAAGCAGCTGCCCCGGTCCACGCAGGCCTGCACGTAGGAGCGCAGCGCGGTCTCGAAGCCGCGCGCCTGCGCCAGGCTCAGCTCCTTGTTGGACAGAGTCGGGTCGAGCGCGCCGTCGAGCACCATCCGCCCCACCCGGTCGGGGAACAGCTCGGCGTACGTCGCGCCGAGCAGGGTGCCGTACGACGCCCCGAACCAGCTCAGCTGCCGGTCGCCGAGCAGCTCGCGGATGATGTCGATGTCCCGGGCCGCCTCGGCCGTGGACACGTGCCGGGCCAGGTCGCCGCTCTTCTCGAGGCACCCCTCACCGAACTCGGCGAGCATCTGGTCCATCTCGTCGAGCTCGGCCGGGGTGTCCGGGTCGGGGTCGCTCGCGGCGAACTCGTCGAGCCGCTCGTCGGACAGGCAGTCGACCGGCGTACTCTCCCCCACCCCGCGCGGGTCGAAGCCGACGATGTCGAAGACCCGGCGCACCTCCGGCCCGAAGTAGGTCTGCGCGTTGGCCGCGTAGTTGGTGCCCGACCCGCCGGGACCTCCGGGGTTGACCACCAGCGAGCCGACCCGCTGCTTGCGGTTCTCGGCCGGCACCTTCAGCAGCGACAGGGTGATCGCCTCACCGTCGGGGTCGGCGTAGTCCAGCGGCACCTCGATCTCGGCGCACTGCAGGTTCGTCCGGCACCCGCTCCAGCGCACGTCCTGGGTGTAGTACCGCTCCAGCGCCGGGTCCGGCCGGTCGGTCGCGGCGGCCGAGGGCAGCGGCTTGGACGACAGCGACGGCGACGGGCTCGCCTGCGGGTCGTCGCCGGTCTGGCAGGCGCTCAGCCCCAGGACGAGTACGACGGGCAGGGCAGCTGCGCGAAACAGCCGGCGGGCGGGAGACGTCGTGGGCACGGCCAGAGTCTAGGCCGGGACCTGAAGCACGGCCGGTCGCGCGACACGGCCAGGCGGGCGGCGGGCTACAGCCGCAGGGACACCATCATGGCCTCCAGCGCCAGCAGCGGCGGCACCTGGAACTCCATCATCTTCTCCCGCGCGGCGAACACCGCATCGATCCGCCGGAGGTTCTGCTCCGGCGTGGACTGCCGAGCCAGACCGGTGATCTCGCCGCGCATCTCCTCGTTGACCAGGTCGCCGGGGGCTCCGGTCTGCACCGCGATCACGTCGCGGTACACCGAGACCAGGTCCATCAGGCAGCGGTCGACCACGTCGAGGGTGCGGCGCTTCCCGCGCTGCTTCTGGCTCTCGGTGAGCTGGGACAGCGCCGCCTTGTAGGACCGTGACGTCTTGGCCTTGCGGTCGCTGCCGAACACCGCCTCGAGCTCGGCGCGCTCGCGGGTGTTGATCTCGTCGCCGACCGCCTCCGTCTCGATCTTGGCGATGTCGACGAGGTTGGCGGCGGCGTTCATGCAGGCACCCAGCGAGGTGAGCCCGGCCGGGATGGAGACCACCTCGCGGCGGCGGTTGCGGGTGGCGTCGTCGACGGCGAGCGCGCGGGCTCGGCCGATGTGGCCCTGGCTGGCGCGGGCGGCGTAGGCGGCGAGCGGCGGGTCGATGCCGTGCTTGCTGACCAGGAACCCGGCGACCTCCGCGGCCGACGGCGTGCTGAGCACGACGTTGCGGCAGCGGGACCGGATGGTGGGCAGCACGTCCTCGACCGTCGGGGCGCACAGCAGCCAAAGCGTCCGCGGCGAGGGCTCCTCGATGGCCTTGAGCAGCGCGTTGCCGGAGCTCTCGTTGAGCCGGTCGGCGTCCTCGACGATCATGATCTGCCACCGACCCTGGGCGGGGGCGAGCGCAGAGCGCATCACCAGCTCGCGGATCCCCTCGACCTTGATCACGGCCGTCTCGGTGCGGGTCACGCTCACGTCGGAGTGGGAGCCGGCGAGCACGGTGTGGCAGGTGTGGCACTCCCCGCAGCCGCCGCGCTCGCACTGCAGGGCGGCGGCGAACGCGATCGCGGCGTTGGAGCGGCCGGACCCGGGCGGGCCGGTGAACAGCCAGGCGTGGGTCATCCCGTGCCCGCCGACCGCGCGCTGGAGCGTGGCGATCGCGTGCTGCTGGCCGACCAGCGAGGACCACACCCCGCCGCCGGCTGCCGCGACCTGGGCCGTCATGCCTCGGACCCCTCGGCCCGCTCGAGCGGCTGCCGCCGCCGGGCCTGCTCCAGCAGCGGCAGGACCCGCCCGCGCACGGCGGCCGCGATCTCCTCGACCGGCAGCCGGGCGTCGATCACGAGGTAGTGCTCGCTGTGCGCCGACGCCAGCCGCAGGAATGCCGCGCGCACCCGCTCGTGGAACTCCAGGGACTCCCGCTCGATCCGGTCGCGCTCCTCGAACCGGGTCAGTCCGGCCTGGGGCGGCAGGTCGAGCAGCACGGTCAGGTGCGGGCGCAGGTCGCCGGTGGCCCAGCGCGCGACCTTCTCCAGCTCCCGGGGGTCGAGGGCCCGGCCGGCGCCCTGGTAGGCCAGAGTCGAGTCGACGTAGCGGTCGGTGACCACGACCTCACCGCGGGCCAGGGCAGGGGCGACGACCCGCTCGACGTGCTCGGCCTTGTCGGCGGCGTAGAGCAGCGCCTCGGCGCGGTCGGCGATGTCGCCGGTCTCCGGGTCGAGCACGATCTCGCGCAGCTTGCGGCCGACGCCGGTGTCGCCCGGCTCGTGGGTCAGCACCACGTCGTACCCCTCGAACCGGAGCCAGCGCGCCAGCTCGCGCGCCTGCGTCGACTTGCCGGCACCCTCGCCGCCCTCGAGCGCGATGAACACACCGACCGCGGAGAACACACCGGGCGAGCCGGTGAACGCGTTGCGCAGGTCGTTGACCAACGGGACTCCCTTGCGATCATCCATCTGACGGTAGGACGTGACACCGACAGCGGTCATCACCACGGCGGCGAGCAGGAACGTGATCGCGGCACCGTTGTAGACGTACTCCTTGCCCAGGATCTCCGGGCTGTGCGTGCCGATCAGACCGGCGACCGCGGGCGCGGTGGCCAGCACCAGCGCGAGCGAGAGCCGGATCATCGACCCCACGAACGCGAACGTCCGCCCACGGACGCTGTCGGGCACCTCGAGGCCGAGCAGGGTGTTGCCGGTGATCCACGCGACCCCGGAGAAGAAGCCGAGCACCAACGTGATCGCGGTGACGATCTCGAGCTGCTGGACGAGCGCGAGCGGGAACAGCAGCAGGCCCGCGCCGGTCAGCGCCAGGCCGAACATCCGCCGCCGGGACAACCCCTGCAGCAGCCGGGGGCCCCGCCACATGCCCAGGCCTAGGCCCAGGAAGACCGTCCCGAACAGCACGCCGTAGCCGGGCTCGCCGCCGCCGAGGTCGGAGACGAACGTGCGGGCCAGGCCGATCACCACGCCGCCGGCGGCGAAGGCGCCGACGATGCCCACGACCAGGCCGCGTACGACGGGCGTGCCGCCGACGTACTTCCACCCGTCAAGGACGACCCGGATCGCGTTGCCCTCCTCGCGTCCCGTCGCGGGGCCGCGCGGGATCTCCTTCAACCTCGTGATCACGATGCCGGACACGATGAACGAGATTCCGTTGAAGTAGATCGCCAGGTCGATCGGCCCGTTGGGGAAGTCGACGAACAGGTTGCGGTAGAGCTTGTCCACCAGGGTCAGCCCGGTGAACAGCGCAGCGGCCGGCAGCGCCGAGCCGTAGGTGGTGGCCAGGCTGATCTGGTTGGCGGCCTCCAGCCGGTGCCGCGGGACCAGGTTCGGGACCGTGGCGTCCTTCGCCGGGCCCCAGACCAGGCTGACGATCTCGACCAGCACCGTGACCACGAAGACCCACCACAGGGTGCCCACCACCGGGATCGTGATGAACAGCGCACCGCGGATGTAGTCGCCCCAGATCAGCGTGATCCGTCGGTCGATCCGGTCGGCGATGTAGCCCGCGACCGGGCCCATGATCAGCGCCGGCAGCACGCGCAGGAAGAGCACGCCGGCGATCGCGAAGTTCTGCACCGCGTAGGAGCCGCCGGAGGACTGCGCGGCGAACTCGTTGGCCATCGCGGTCAGCGCGAGCAGGCCGATCCAGTCGCCCAGGCTGGACAGGCCGAGCCCGACCCACAGCAACCGGAAGTCGCGGATCCGGAGCACCGCGGCCAGGGAGTGGGTCGGGGCGTGCCGCAGCTCCTCGACCGAGGAGGCCGAGGGGTGCATGGCCTCGTCGTGGTCGCTCACAGGGCTACCCTACGAGCCCGGTCACGAGGATTTCTTGGCGGCAGCCTTCTTCGTCGTCGACTTCTTCGCGGTCTTCTTGGTCGCCTTCTTGGCCGTCTTCTTCGCGCCACGCTTCTTCGGCGCCGGCCCCTTCGCCCGCTTCTCCGCGAGCAGCTCGGCGGCGCGCTCCAGGGAGATCGTCGCCTCGTCGTCGCCCTGACGCAGGGTGGCGTTGTACTCCCCGTCGGTGACGTAGGGACCGAACCGGCCGCTCTTGACCGTGATCTTGTTGCCCGTCGCGGGGTCCTCGCCGATCTCGCGGCCCGGGCTGGCCGCCGCGCGACCCCGCGTCTTGGGCTGCTTGTAGATCTCCAGCGCCTCGTCGAGGGTGATCGTGAGCAGCTTCTCCTCGGAGTCGATCGAGCGGGAGTCGGTGCCCTTCTTCAGGTACGGCCCGTAGCGGCCGTTCTGCGCGGTGATCTCGTCACCGGACTCCGGGTCGGTGCCCACCACGCGCGGCAGGGTGAGCAGCCGGAGCGCGTCGTCGAGCGTGATCGACTCCAGCGTCATCGTCTTGAACAGCGACGAGGTCCGCGGCTTCGCGCTCTTGGGGGCGTCCTCGGGGAGCACCTCGGTGACGTAGGGCCCGTAGCGGCCGTTCTTCGCCACGATCACGTGTCCGGTCTCCGGGTCCTTGCCGAGCTCGGTCTCCGCCCCGGCGGGGTTCTCCAGCAGCTCCTTGGCCTTCTCGAGGGTCAGCTCGTCGGGCGGCAGGTCGTCGGGCACGTTGGCCCGCTTGCCGTCGGGCGTCTCGATGTAGGGGCCGTAGCGCCCCACCCGCAGGTCGATGCCCTCGCCGATCGGGAACGTGGCCAGCTCGCGGGCGTCGATCTCGCCGAGGCCGTTGACCAGCTGCTGCAGGCCCTCCACGTTGCCGTTGCCGAAGTAGAACTCGGCGAGCTCGGTGTTGCGGTCCCGGCGCCCGGCGGCGACCTCGTCGAGGATGTCCTCCATCTGCGCGGTGAACTCGTAGGACACCAGCCGCGAGAAGTGCTCCTCGAGCAGCCGGATCACCGAGAACGCCAGCCACGCCGGCACCAGTGCGGTGCCCTTCTTGTAGACGTAGCCGCGGTTGAGGATCGTGCCGATGATCGAGGCGTACGTCGACGGCCGCCCGATCTCGCGCTCCTCCAGCTCGCGGATCAGCGTGGCCTCGGTGTAGCGCGCCGGCGGCTTGGTCTCGTGACCGGCCGCCTTGAGCGCCGCCGCGGTGACCACGTCGCCCTCGGCCACCGCGGGCAGCCGGGTCTCCCGGTCGTCGGACTCCGCACTCGGGTCGTCGGAGCCCTCGACGTAGGCCTTCATGAACCCGTGGAAGGTGATCACCCGGCCGGACGCGGCGAAGACGACGTCCTCGCCGGACGCGGCGGCGCCACCCAGGCGCACCGAGACCGACCGGCCCTCGGCGTCCTTCATCTGGGAGGCCACGGTGCGCATCCAGATCAGCTCGTAGAGCCGGAACTCGTCGCCGCTCAGCCCGGTCTGCGCAGGGGTGCGGAAGTGCTCGCCGGCGGGCCGGATCGCCTCGTGCGCCTCCTGGGCGTTCTTGACCTTCGAGGCGAACACGCGCGGCTTGTCGGGGAGGTACTCCGAGCCGTACAGCTCGCGGACCTGCTCGCGGGCCGCGGCGATCGCGGTCTCCGACAGCGTGATCGAGTCGGTTCGCATGTAGGTGATGAAGCCGTTCTCGTACAACCGCTGCGCGATCGACATGGTGCGCGAGGCGCCGTACCCGAGCTTGCGGGAGGCCTCCTGCTGCAGCGTGGTGGTCCGGAACGGGGCGTACGGCGAGCGGCGGTAGGGCTTGGACTCCACCGACCGGACCGAGAACTCGGTGTCGTGCAGCCCGGCGACCAGCGCCTCGGCGCGCGCCCGGTCTAGGTGCACGATGCCGTTGGCGGACTTCAGCTCGCCCTGCGCGGTGAAGTCGCTGCCGCGGGCGACGCGGGCGCCGTCGACGGAGTGCAGCTTGGCGGGGAACATCCGCTCGTCGTGCTTGGCGCCGGCGTCGAAGGTGCCCTCGAGGTCCCAGTACGACGCGGCACGGAATGCCATCCGCTCGCGCTCCCGGGCCACGACGAGCCGGGTCGCCACCGACTGCACCCGGCCGGCGGACAGGCCGGACATGACCTTCTTCCACAGCACCGGGGAGACCTCGTAGCCGTAGAGCCGGTCGAGGATCCGGCGGGCCTCCTGCGCCTCGACGAGGTCCTCGTCGATGTCGCGGGGGTTCTCCACCGCGGCGTTGATCGCCTGCGGGGTGATCTCGTGGAAGACCATCCGCTTCACGGGGATCTTCGGCTTCAGCTCGTCGAGCAGGTGCCAGGCGATCGCCTCGCCCTCGCGGTCCTCATCGGTGGCGAGGTAGAGCTCGGAGGCGTCCTTGACCAGCTTCTTCAGCTTGGTCATGTGGCTCTTCTTGTCCGGGGACACCACGTAGTAGGGCTTGAAGTCGTTCTCGATGTCGACGCCGAGCCGCGCCCACGGCTGGCCCTTGATCGAGGCGGGGATGTCGGAGGCGCTCTGCGGCAGGTCGCGGATGTGGCCGATCGAGGACTCCACGACGTAGCCCTTGCCGAGATAGCCGGCGATCGTCTTCGCCTTGGCAGGCGACTCGACGATCACGAGCTTGTGACCGTTCTCCGCGTTCTTCGTTGCCACGTCGATACTGCTCCTCCATCAAAGGGTCCGTACTGCCTCCGCTGGGCAGCGACCCGCACGCCACGGTAACGGTAGCCCCCACCCGGAAGCGCATCCCCGGGGGCCGACCGGACCGGACACCTCAGCCGTCGGCGGTGAGGAAGCCCTCCACCAGCAGCTCGCGCACCACCGGGAGGTAGTCGCGGGCGAGAGCGGCGGGATCCCGGTCCAGCAGCGTCGCGAGCGCGGCCAGCACCTGCCCGACCGCCAGCTCCCCGTCGCAGGCGCCGACCAGTCCGGCCTCGACCGTGTCGGCGGTGCGCGCCCGGCGCAGCCCGCGCTGCTGCCGGAGCACGATCTGCTCGGGGTCCGCCTCGCCGGGCGCCCCGAACGTCTCCTGGCGCACGTCGGACCGGGTGACCAGCCGAGCCGCCAGCAGCTCGTCGTCGGCGAGGGTCTGCTCCCGGTCGACGCGGCGCGCCCAGTCCGCGATCTCCGCGCCGAGCGGCTGCTCCACGTCGTAGGGCCACTCCTCGAAGCGCAGCACCGGAGCGAGCCGGTCGGTGCGCCGCAGGTTGATCCAGCCGAAGCCGACCCCCTCGACACCCTGCTCCTCGAACCATGACAGCCACGCGTCGTAGCGCTCGGCGTACTCCGGGCTGCCGTGCAGACCGGCGTCCTTGAGCCACAGCTCGACGTACTGCGCCGGGTCGGCCACCTCGCGCTGGACCACCCACGCGTCGCAGCCCGAACCCTCGACCCAGCCGCGCAGCCGCTCGTCCCACGGCCGGTCGCGCTCGATCACCCAGTTGGCCAGCACCTGCGCCCAGCCACCCGGACGCAGGTGCCGCGGCGCCTCGGTGACCACGCGACGGACCACCTCGTCGCCGGGCAGACCGGAGTCGCGGTAGACCAGCAGCTCGCCGGTGGCCGGCGAGATCACGAACGGCGGGTTGGTGACGATCAGGTCGAAACCGGGATCCTCACCGCCCTCGAACGGCTCGAACAGGCTGCCCTCGCGGACGTCGATGCCGCCGGCCCCGTTGAGCTCGGCGTTGAGCCGCGCCAGCCACAGCGCCCGCCGGTTGACGTCGGTCGCCACGATCTCGTTGGCGTGCGCGGCGAGGTGCAGTGCCTGCACGCCGCAGCCGGTGCCGAGGTCGAGGGCGCGCTGCACCGGCTCGCGGACGGTCAGCTGCGCCAGCGACGTGGACGCCGAGCTGATCCCCAGCACGTGGTCGGGGCCGACGCGCAGGTTCTGCCCGTCGAGCCCGGGGGTCAGGTCGCTGAGCACCCACCAGTCGTGCGTGTCGTCGGCATACGGGCGTACGTCGACCAGCGCCCTGACGAGGTCACCGAACCGGCGGACGATCCCCAGCTCCTCGAGCTCGCCGAGCAGGCCGGGCAGCGCCCGCTCTGCCGCACCGGCGTCGACCGGAGCCTGCAGCAGCCACAGCCGGGTCAGCGTCGCCAGCGGCGAGCCGTCGCGGGTCGCCCGCAGGCCGGGCGTGGTCTCGTTGCGGGAGAGGGCGGCGTGCGCGGTCGCACCGAGAAGGCCGGCCACACCGTCGTAGGTGTAGCCGGCCCGCTCCAGTGCGGCGCGAAGCCGCTGCATCGTGTCCGCGGTCAGTCCTTCTTGCTGGACTTCTCGAACGTGGCGTGCCAGGCCTCCGGGGAGACCAGGTCCGGCAGCGCCGCGCGGTACTCCTCGGCCAGGCGCGGCCACTCCTTCGCGAGCCGGGCGTGGATCGCGATCGAGCGCTTGAGCAGGTCCTTGGCCAGCTGCGGGTCGCGCTTGTACCAGGACACCGACGTGCCGTCGGCCGAGGAGACCAGCGCGGAGTCGAGCTGCATCAGCTTCCACCACTTCAGGTCCAGGTGCGGGACCGTGGTCTGCGGGTGCTCGCGGGAGAGCTCACTCGGCGGCAGCACCTGCTTGACCGCACCGCGCAGCACGGTCTTGACCTTGCCGACGGTGCCGACCGGCGCGGAGATGTCCCGGCCGCGGCGCGGCGGCTTCTTCCGGCGCGGGGCGGGGTAGGCGTCGACGTCGGGCTGGGAGCGGGAGTCGTCGTACCCCTGACGGAGCTGACGCAGCTCGGGCAGCCGCTCGAGCACGTCGCGGTGCATCCGCTGCGGCCCCTCGAGGATGTCCTCGATCGCCATCAGGCCCATCTCGGCGGGGCTGTACTGCATCGACAGCAGGTGCCGCACCTGGGTCTGCATGCTCTCGGCGACGACGTTGCCGCCGTGATCGTAGGGCGAGTGCAGCAGCGCCGCGATCAGCCGGTTGCGGCGGTGGAAGTAGGCCTGCCAGTCGATCGTGTCGTCCTTCTCGTGCCACGGCACGTGCCAGACCGCGACACCGGGCAGGGTCACGGTCGGGTAGCCCGCCTCGCCGGCCCGCAGCCCGAACTCCGCGTCGTCCCACTTGATGAACATCGGCAGCGAGAGGCCGATCTCCTTGATCACCCGGGTCGGGATCAGGCACATCCACCAGCCGTTGTAGTCGACGTCGGTGCGCCGGTGTAGCCACTCGGTGGAGCGCAGCGACCGGGCGGCGAAGTTGTGCCCGTGCTTGGTGCCGGGAGCCGCGCCCCAGAACCAGCGCCACCGGTCGACGGTCTCGCCGTAGGCGTGCATCACCGAACGGTCGTAGAGGCTGAACATCTGGCCGCCGACGATGGTGGGCCGCTTGGCGAGGTCGCCGAACGCGACCGCGCGCAGGATGCCCTCCGGCTCGGCCACCACGTCGTCGTCGAGCACCAGCACGTAGTCGGCGTCGCCCTTGGCGACGGTCTCGTCCATCGCCCGGGAGAAGCCGCCGGAGCCACCGAGGTTGCCCTGCTCGATCACCCGCAGCTTCGGGCCGAGCTTCGCGGCCGCCGCCTCGTAGCGCGGCTCGTCCTTGACCTTCTGGGTGCCCTGGTCGACGACGTAGATCTCGTCGATGATGTCGAGCACCTCGGGCTCGTTGCCGAGCGCGACCAGCTGGTCGACGCAGAAGTCGGGTCGGTTGAACGTGGTGATGCCGATCGACACGATGCCCGGCGCAGTGCGGTCGGTCTCGAAGCCCCAGACGCCGGAGACCAGCAGCGCCTCCTGCTCGCCGGCCTCGACGTCGAACCAGTACCAGCCGCCGTCGATGAACGGCTTCAGCGGCAGGTCGAAGCTGTGGGTCTCCGGCGAGGCGGAGTCGAAGCTGACCGACTCGGCGCGCTGGATGTGGCCCTTGGCCGTGGAGCGGTAGACGCTGAGCGTGCCCTCGCCCTGCACGGTGACCTGCAGCCGGACGGAGGCGAAGTCGGTCCACCGGCGCCAGTAGCCGGCCGGGAACGCGTTGAAGTAGGTGCCGAAGGTGAGTCGGCGCTCGGGCAGGACGAGCGCGCCCTCCTCGGTGATCTTGCCGAACCCGCTCAGGCTCGCCGCACCCTCGGCGAAGCCGGCCTTCTCGGCGTTGGAGTAGTTGACCGCGTCACCCTTGTCCTCCGAGGTGTCCCCCGCGGGCCCGGAGGCCGAGGAGGTGGCGCCGAAGCCGGTCACCGCCCCGACGTAGAGCGGGCGGATGTCGATCTCCTGCTCCGCGCGGAGGATCGTGCGGTGCACCACCCGGAACGGCGTGCTGCTCGCGCTCTCCGCGGTCCCCCCGGTTGCGGGCATGGCGACGGTGTCAGTCAAGGCGGGTCCTCGTCGATGGGGAAGGTTCGGTCACGGACCCGGTCACGTTACCAGCGTCCGGGCATGCATCCTTCCCCGCTGTGAGGGCCGCAACACCCGCCCCGCCCGTCGTACGACGAGGGCCCGCCGGCGTGCTGCCGACGGGCCCTCGAGGCGTTGCTACCGGGGACTCAGACCGGGACGGGCCCGGAACCGGCGGGCTCCGGGGCCTCCTCGATCGCGACCGAGCGCCGCTTGGAGATGTAGACCGCGCCGGCGATGATCAGCGCCGCGACCACCGCGATCGTGATCCGCAGCGCGTCGTTCTGGTCCTCGCCCACCGACATCGACACGACGGCGGGAGCGACCAGCAGCGCGACCAGGTTCATCACCTTCAGCAGCGGGTTGATCGCCGGGCCGGCGGTGTCCTTGAACGGGTCACCGACCGTGTCGCCGATCACCGTCGCCTCGTGCGCCGGCGAGCCCTTGCCGCCGTGGTACCCGTCCTCGACGAGCTTCTTGGCGTTGTCCCAGGCGCCACCGGAGTTGGCCAGGAACACCGCCATCAGCGTGCCCATGCCGATCGCGCCGGCCAGGTAGGCGCCCAGCGGCGCCGCACCGAGACCGAACCCGACCGCCACCGGGGCGAGGATCGCCAGCAGGCCGGGGGTGGCCAGCTCGCGCAGCGAGTCGCGGGTGCAGATGTCGACGACCTTGCCGTACTCC
This sequence comes from Nocardioides pakistanensis, assembly GCF_054781215.1. NCBI lineage: Bacteria > Bacillati > Actinomycetota > Actinomycetes > Propionibacteriales > Nocardioidaceae > Nocardioides > Nocardioides pakistanensis. Next base: position 190,833 of record NZ_BAAGUV010000022.1, read on the forward strand.
GGACGGCCGGTGCCCTCCATGATCCCGGGGATCTCGCGGAACTGGCGGCGGACCTCGAAGACCACCGCGCCGGCCGCTCGGCCGACCGCGTTGATCGCCAGGCCCGAGAACAGGAACACCACCGCGGCGCCGATCAGCAGGCCGACCAGGTTCGCCGGGTTGGCCACGTTGAGGACACCGAGCAGGCCGAGCGCGGTCTCCGCGGTCTCCGGACGCGTGTCCAGGGCCCCGGAGTCCTCGGCGGCGTTGCCAACCGCGTCGGTGAACGACCCGAACAGCGCGGTGGCGGCGAGTACGGCGGTCGCGATCGCGATGCCCTTGGTGATCGCCTTGGTGGTGTTGCCGACCGCGTCGAGCTCGGTGAGGATCGCCGCGCCCTCCTCGTCGACGTCACCGGACATCTCCGCGATGCCCTGGGCGTTGTCGGAGACCGGACCGAAGGTGTCCATCGCGACGATCACGCCGACCGTGGTGAGCAGGCCGGTGCCGGCCAGCGCCACCGCGAACAGCGACACGACCGTGACACCGCCGCCGATCAGGAACGCGCCGTAGACGGCGGCACCGATCACCAGCGCGGTGTAGACGGCCGACTCGAAGCCGACCGAGAGACCGGAGAGGATCACCGTGGCCGGACCGGTCAGCGCGGTCTGGCCGACGTCCTTGACCGGACGGTGCTCGGTGCCGGTGAAGTAGCCGGTGAGCGAGAGGATCAGCGCGGCGAGCACGATGCCGATCAGCACCGCGCCGGCGGCGATGAAGCGCGGGTCGCCGTCGGGGACCGGGTTCTCGCCGAACAGCACCAGGTCGAGCAGGACGCCGGAGCCCTCGACCTGGGTGAGCTTCTCGAAGGAGTCGGGCAGGTAGAGGAACGCCGCCGCGACGCTGGCGACCGCCGAGACGACCGCGGAGATGTAGAACGACCGGTTGATCGTGCGCAGCCCGTTCTCACCGGCGCGGGGCCGGGTGAGGTAGACGCCGAGGATCGCGGTCAGGGCGCCGATGGCCGGGACGATCAGCGGGAAGACCAGGCCCTCGGCGCCGAAGGCCGCCGTACCCAGGATCAGCGCGGCGACCAGCATGACCGCGTAGGACTCGAACAGGTCGGCGGCCATGCCGGCGCAGTCACCGACGTTGTCGCCGACGTTGTCGGCGATCGTGGCGGCGTTGCGCGGGTCGTCCTCGGGGATGTTCTGCTCGACCTTGCCGACCAGGTCGGCGCCGACGTCGGCGGCCTTGGTGAAGATGCCGCCGCCGACTCGCATGAACATCGCCAGCAGGGCGGCACCGAAGCCGAAGCCCTCGAGCACGGCCGGGGCGTTGCCCTCGTAGATCAGGACCACGACGGTGGCGCCGAGCAGGCCGAGACCCACCGTCGCCATGCCCACCGTGCCGCCGGTGCGGAAGGCGATCCGCATCGCGTTGTCGCGCCCGTGCTCGCGAGCCGCGGAGGCCACCCGGACGTTGGCGCGCACCGCGAGCCACATGCCGAGGTAGCCGATCGTGGCCGAGAAGCCCGCGCCGACCAGGAAGAACAGCGACCGGCCGATCCGGACCGCTGTGTCGTCTGCCGGCAGCAGGAACAGCACGACGAGCGCGAGCACGGCGAAGATGCCCAGGGTCTTGAACTGCCGTGTCAGGTACGCCGAGGCGCCCTCCTGCACGGCCTGTCCGATCTCCTGCATCTTCTCGGTGCCCTCGTTGGCAGCAAGGACCTGACCGCGGAACATCAGGCCCATCGCCAGGGCGATGACGGCGATGACGCCGACCACGATGATCAAGGTCTGGTTGCTACCGGACAGTGACACATCCGCGCCGGTTGCGGCGAGGGTGAGTCCGGACATGAGTCCTCCTCCGGTGGGCCGGCGACCGGCCCTTTGGGTTGCGCCGATGCCTGCGGCGTCTGTCGCAGGTGGTCAGGTGCACGTGGTGCACCTGACACGAATGTGGCCCGGAGTCTACTGACGCGTTGCGGTTGGCAGGGGACCGGGTGTGTGGCGTGTGCCACATTTTCGAGAACTCCGGTCGTGTTGCCCCGATTGGAGCGTTACAAGCGCCTCAGGACAGCGGCCAGCGCATCGACACCTTGGTGCCGGCGACGCCCTGGTCGACCTCGAAGTCGTCGATCAGCCCGCGCAGCAGTGCCCACGGCTCGACCCCGTCGATGTCGCTGTCGGGGTCGTCGACGACGGGTACGGCGGCCGGGGTGGAGACGTCCACACGCAGTGCGTCGTCGATGGTGATCGTCACCGCGACCGGCTCGTCGCTCGACGTACCGCCCGCGTGCTCGCCCTTCGGCCGCTCGGCGAGCAGCAGCGCGCACGCCTCGCCGGCGGCGAGGCGGACCTCCTCGACGAACTCCTCGTCGCGGCCGGTGCGGCGCGCCACCGAGGCCGCCACCAGGCGGACGGTGCGCACGAGGGCAGGGTCACGGGCGATCGTCACGGTGACTGCGGCAGCCGCACGATCGGTGCCAGACGGCATGGTTCCCCTCAGCTGTCGGCGAGCGCTTCGGCCTGGGAGCCGTGGATGGTGAACACCTTGGCCAGACCCGTGATGCGGAAGATCTTGAGCAGTCGCTCCTGGTTGCAGATCAGCTGCATGGAGCCGTCGTGGGCACGCACCTTCTTCAGCCCACCGACGAGCACGCCGAGCCCCGTCGAGTCGAGGAAGTCGACCTTCTCCATGTCGATGACGAGGTTGTAGTGCCCCTCACCGACGAGCTCGGTGATCTTGTCCCTGAGCCGCGGAGCGGTGTAGACATCGATCTCCCCGCCGACCTCGATGATGGTGTTACCACCCTCGTGACGCGTCTCGAGTGACAGATCCACGTGGTTTCTCCCAACCATGCCGCGTGCGCGAAGCCTCGGGAGAGCGCCGGACGACACCCTCCCCTGTGCAGTGCGTATTCAATCATGCACCCGATGCGGGCGCAGGTCACGTCGGTTCGCGCCCGGCGCTGCTCGCGGTCTGCCGGTCACCAGCGGTTTGCGAGGATGCCAGGCGTGGCTCCCCGAACGCACGTGTCCGTCGCGGCGGCCCTCGACCGGCTGGCCGGCGCGGGACGCGACGACCGGCTGACCCATCTGGAGGTGCTGCCGCCGCGAGCGGGCCGGACCGCTCCATGGCCGGCGTGGGTCGACCCCCGGCTCGTCGAGGCGTGGCGGGCGCGCGGTATCGAGCAGCCCTGGGAGCACCAGACCGCAGCGGCAGAGGCGGCGTACGGCGGTCACAGCGTCGTGATCTCGACCGGCACCGCCTCGGGCAAGTCGCTGGCCTACCTGATGCCGGCACTGAGCTCGGTGCTCGGCAAGCGCCGACGCCAGGGCCAGCGCGGCTCGACGGTGTTGTACCTCTCGCCGACGAAGGCCCTCGCCCAGGACCAGCTGGCATCGCTGCTGGCTCTCGGCGTGCCGGACCTGCGGGCCACCACCCACGACGGCGACTCCTCGCGGGAGCAGCGTGACTGGGCGCGCGACCACGGGGAGTACCTGCTCACCAACCCCGACATGCTGCACCGCTCGATGCTGCCCGGTCACACCCGCTGGGCGAGGTTCTTCTCGATGCTCGACTACGTCGTGATCGACGAGTGCCATCACTACCGCGGCGTGTTCGGCGCCCACGTCGCACAGATCATCCGCCGGCTGCGCCGGGTCTGCGCGCTCTACGGCTCGAGCCCGACGTTCCTGATGGCCTCGGCGACCGTGGCCGAGCCGGAGGTCTCCGCCGAGCGGTTGACCGGGCTGCCCTTCGTCGCCGTCGCCGACGACGCCTCCCCCCGCGGGCAGGTCGCGCTCGCCCTGTGGGAGCCGCCGTTCACGTCCTACGGCGGGGAGAACGGCGCCCCGGTGCGTCGCTCCGCGACCGCGGAGATCTCCGACCTGCTCGCCGACCTGGTCGTCGAGGGAGTGCGGACCCTCGCCTTCATCCGGTCCCGGCGCGGCGCGGAGTCGGTCTCGTTGAACACCAAGCGGCTCCTCGACGAGGTCGAACCCGGTCTGTCGGCCCGGGTGGCGGCGTACCGCGGTGGCTACCTTCCCGAGGACCGGCGCGCCATCGAGCAGGCCCTGCGCCGCGGAGACCTGCTCGGGCTGGCCGCGACGAACGCGCTCGAGCTCGGCATCGACGTGTCCGGTCTCGACGCGGTGCTCCTGGCCGGCTTCCCGGGCACCCGGGCCGCGCTGTGGCAGCAGGTCGGCCGCGCCGGGCGAGGCGGCCAGGACGCACTCGGGGTGTTCGTGGCCCGCGACGACCCGCTGGACACCTACCTGGTCACCCACCCCGAGGCACTCATCGGGGCGCCGGTGGAGGCCAACGTCTTCGACCCCGACAACCCCTACGTGCTCGGACCGCACCTGTGCGCCGCGGCGGAGGAGTCCCCGCTCACCGAGGACGACCTGGCGATGTTCGGTCCCACGGCCCGGGCGGGCGTCGACGCGCTGACCGAGGCCGGGATGCTGCGGCGGCGCCCGCGCGGCTGGTTCTGGACCGACCGGAGCCGGGCCTGCGACCTGGCCGACATCAGGTCCACCGGCGGCGCGCCCGTGCGTCTGGTGGAGGAGGGCACCGGGCGGCTGCTCGGCACCGTCGACCACTCCTCCGCGCACGGGACCGTGCACGAGGGCGCGGTGTACCTCCACCTCGGCGAGACCTACCTGGTGCTCTCCTTGGACCTCGAGGAGAGCGTCGCCGTCGTGACCCCGGCCGACCCGGACTACTCGACGTCGGCGCGCGAGATCACCGACATCACGATCACCCAGGAGAGCGCACACACGACCTGGGGACCGGCCCGGGTGAGCTTCGGCGGCGTGAGGGTCACCCACCAGGTGGTGTCGTACCTCAAGCGCCGGGTGCCCTCGGGAGAGGTCCTGGGCGAGGAGCCGCTGGACCTGCCCGAACGGGTGCTCGAGACCAAGGCGGTCTGGTGGACGCTGCCGCCGGCGGTGCTGGAGGAGGCGGGCCTGGAAGGACAGGACCTGCCCGGCGCGGCGCACGCCGCGGAGCACGCCGCGATCGGCCTGCTGCCGCTGTTCGCCACCTGCGACCGCTGGGACATCGGTGGCGTCTCCACCGCGCTGCACCCGGACACCGGCCAGCTGACGGTCTTCGTCTACGACGGGCACCCCGGCGGGGCGGGCTTCGCCGAGCGAGGGTTCCACGCGGCGGTGGAGTGGTGGACCGCGACCCGGGAGGCGATCGCGTCGTGCGCCTGCGAGGACGGCTGCCCGTCGTGCGTGCAGTCGCCGAAGTGCGGCAACGGCAACAACCCGCTCGACAAGCATGCCGCGGTGACGCTGCTCGACGCCTTGCTGCGACAGACGGGTTAGCCTGAGCCCCTCTCCTCGGAAGGGTCCTCGCATGCTGGTTCTCGGCGTCATCCTCATCCTCATCGCAGCCGGCGTGGTGCTCGCCGCGGTCGCAGGCTCCTCGAACGACACGGCGACGTTCGACCTCGGCGGGTTCTCCGTGGAGATGAGCCCGCTGCTGGTGTTCCTGACCGGTGCCGCCACGGTGCTGCTGCTGGTGTTCGGCCTGAGCCTGATGCGTGCCGGCGTGCGCAGCGCCACCAAGCGGCGCAAGGAGAAGAAGGAGCTCAACCGGCTGGCCCAGAAGCTCGAGGCCAAGGAGCAGCGTGCTGAGGGGTCATCGTCCGCGACCTCGACTCCCGGGACGGAGCCGACCACCCGGTCGACCGAGGGCGACGTCACGGGACCGGACCAGCCGAGCCGTTGACCGCCGGGCCCGCCCGGGCTCGCCCGGCCACCTCGACCTCCCCGGCGACCGGGACCGGCACCTCCACCACGACCGAGACGGTCACCTCGAGCCCCTCGGCCCGGCACCCGGTCAGGCGTGCCCCGTTGGCTGCGGCGATCCGCTCCGCCTGACCGCAGGAGTCGACGGGTGCCGGCGCGACCGCCGCGACACCGTTCAGGGCTTCCGCCGCCGCGAGAGCCGCGAGGTCCGCAGCTGCGGCAGCCCGCCGCTGGCCGACCAGGAGACCGCCCAGGGCCCCTGCGGCGACAGCGACCGTGACCAGGACGACCGCCAGCACCAGGGCAAGCACCGCGGCCGATCCCTGCTCGGACGATCTGGCGCCGGTCACTGCGGCTCTTCGGCGGTCGACGGGCGTGCCCTCGGAGTACGTCCCGTCGCCTCGACGGGTCATCGCGCCTCCTTGGCGGCCACCGCTTCGGCATCGACCTCGACCGCGGGCAGGAACCCGAGGAGCCCCGCAGCCGGCGTCACCTCGGCCACGACCTGCACCCGCACGACACCCTGCTCCTCGGTGATGCTGAACTCCGCACCGGTGGGGGCGACGCGCCGGCCGAGGTCGACCGCCCCGGCGGACGGCTCCTCGCGGGCGAGCGCTCGCGCGGTCTCCCGAGCAGCGTCCACGACGCGTAGCTGAGCGACGCCGAGTCCGAGCAGCCAGACAAGTCCCAGAGTGAGCGCGACCAGCACCGGCAGGACCACCGCGGTCTCGGCGGTGACCGACCCTGAGTCGCCACGGGTCGGGGAGGCGCGCCGGCGGCGCGCCTCCTCCACCCCCATGTGGATCGCCCTCACGGCTCAGGCGAACCCGATCATGCGAAGGAAGAAGTCGAACAGCGACTTCAGCAGCTTCTGCCCCCACTCGCTGGTGAGCAGCTTGATCAGGATGCCGCCGAAGCCGCAGCCGGCGGCGGTGACGACGGCGTACTCGGCGGTGGTGACACCCCGCTGGTTGCGGAGCCGGGCGACGGGTGAGCTGGTCATGGATACCTCCGTGGTTGGTCGGTCCGGGACCGACGCGATTGCTGATGGCTCCGAGACTTCTCGTTTCCCAGCCGGGGTTGTACTGCCGATTCCGGAACCGGGGACAGACGCCGAGCCTCCGGTGGTTGTGGACGAAACCGGGCCCGGCTCAGGGCCGGAGCAGCGCCACCGCCGTGCTGGCCACCAGCGGCACGACGCCGACCACGACGAACGCCGGCAGCAGGCACAGGCCCAAGGGGGCGGCCGCCCTCACCCCGACCGCACGCGCGCGGCTCTCCGCCTCGGACCTGTCCTGGGCATGCAGGTCCTCCGCGAGCCGGTGCAGCGTGCCGCTGACCGAGGCACCGGTTTCGATGGCCCGGCTCATCGACCGGCCCAGCGGTCCCATGCCCGGTCTTCGGGCGACCTCGCGCCAGACGCCGGCGGGGTCACGGCCGAGTGCGAGGCTGTGCTCCACGGCATGGAGCTCCTCGGCCACAGGCCCCTCGACCGCCTCCGCCACCGCCGTGAGAGCGGACCCCGGTGAAGCGCCGGCCGCCAGCGTGACCGCCAGCAGGTCCACCACCTGAGGCAGGCTCCGGGAGACCTGCTCCCGCCGTCGCCGCTCGCGGGCGGGTTCGCGGTCTCGCATCGCGCGGTGGACGAGCACCGCCACGACCGGCGCGCTCAGCCACCCGACCGCTCCGCCGACCAGAACCACCGGTGCCGCTCCCGCCATGACGGCCACCAGGGGCTGCATGATCTCCCGGTCGCTCCGGCGTCCGACGACTCTGGTGTCGCGGCCGCCGGCCCTGGGTCGCCGGGCCGCGCCCGGCCCGGGCGCGAGTGCGAGCCAGCCGGCGAGGCCGACCAGCAACGCGGCCACGACGCCCAGAGCGGAGGGCGCGACGGCGTTCATCGACCCACCACCGAGGCGGCGATCCGCTCGATCCAGGCCAGCCCCGCGAGCATGAGCGCAGTCCCCGCCCCGAGACAGACCAGGCCGACCGGCGTCGACACGAGGAATCCCCAAGGATCGCCGCCGAGCCCGGAGCCCATGGCCAGCACCACCACGGGCAGGACGGCCACGAGTCGGGCGGTCGCCTGAGCCGAGGCGAGCTCCCCCGCCACCAGTCGCTCGGTCGCCCTGCGCCGGCGGGCGGTGTCGGCGACCCGCGCCAGGGCGATCGCCATCGTGCCGCCGGAGCTCTGCGACACCTGCCAGGCCGCGGCGACGTCGCGCAGACCCGATGCCCCTGGGGCCCTCGCCAGACGGCGGAACGCCGCCGGCACGTCGGAGCCGAGGTCGCCGGCGCGGGCGACCGGCTCGATGTCGGGCCACACCTCGACACAGTGCCGCAGCGCGCTCAGCGGCGGCTGGCCCGCCCGCAGCTCGGCGGCGAGCGCCTCGCACACCTCGACCACCCGGTCGGCACGCGCGCTCGCGGCGCGGCGCCCACGGCTGCGCGCGACGAGGGCGGCACCGCCCGCCACCCCACCGACCACGATCAGCCCGAGTCCGAGGACCACGCCGTCGACGGTGACCAGCAGGCCGCCGACCAGCGCCGCCACCAGGGCCGCGACTCCTGCGGTCGGACGGCGTCGGACCACAGCCACCCACGAGCCACCCCGGTCCGCTGCCGGTGGGCCGACGCGCGGTGGCGGGGGCAGCACCAGGAGCACGGCCACCGTCGCGGCCAACGCGGCGAGCAGCGCCGTCATCGCTGCAGAAGCTCCGCGAGCCGGTCCGCGCCCTCGTGGGTGCGGATGCTGCCGTCGGCCCCGAAGGTGACCGCCGGGGTGGCGACCACATGCCCGTCGCTGCCCCGCGTGAGCACCGCGACCTCCTCCACCCGGCGACGGCCCCCGGTCCGGGTCACGTGGACCACGACGTCGAGGGCCGAGGCGAGCTGGCTGTGGGCCGCGGCTCGGGGCATCCCGGCAGCCATCGCCAGGGCCTCCACCCGGGCGGGCACGTCCGCGCACGAGTTGGCGTGCAGCGTGCCGCAGCCGCCCTCGTGGCCGGTGTTCATCGCGGCGAGCAGGTCGCTGATCTCCGCGCCGCGCACCTCGCCGACGACCAGCCGGTCCGGCCGCATCCGCAGCGCCTGCCGGACCAGCACCTGCAGCGGCACCGCGCCCGCGCCCTCGACGTTGGCCGGTCGTGCCTCCAGGCCGACGACATGGGGGTGGTGCGGCCGCAGCTCGGAGGCGTCCTCGACGATCACCAGCCGGTGGCTCGGGTCGACCAGGCTGAGCAGGGCGGCGAGCAGCGTGGTCTTGCCGGACCCGGTGCCACCGGTGACCAGGAACGCCAACCGCTGCTGCACGATCCGGCGCAGGAGGTCGGCCCCTTCGACGCACACCGTGCCACTGGCGACGAGCTCGTCGAGGTCGAAGACCCGGTCACGCGGGACGCGCAGGGACAACAGCGTGCCCGGCCGGGACAGGGGCGCGAGCACGGCGTGGAAGCGCGTGCCGTCCGGCAGGCGGAGATCGACGTACGGCGTCGCGTCGTCCAGGCGCCTGCCCGCGCTCGCGGCCAGTCGCTGCGCCAGCCTCCGGACGGCAGCGTCGTCGGGGAAGCTGACCCCGGCCGGCTCTAGGCCGTCGCCGACGTCGACGTAGACCTGGTCGGGGCCGTTGACAAGCACGTCGGTCACCCCGGGCCGGCGGAGCAAGGGCTCGAGGGGTCCCGCTCCGAGCACGTCGCGACGGAGCAGGTCGAGAACCTCGAGCACCTCGGTGTCCCCGACCGGGCGGCCCTCCTGGCCCAGGGCGCGCGCGACCTGGACGGGGTCGAGGGGCTGACCGCTGCCGGCGACCCGGTCGCGGACCCGCTCGAGGAGGTCGGCACGGATCACGCGACCGCCCTCCGCGAGGCCGGGGCGACGGAGAGCAGGGCGAGCACGGTGCGAGCCGCTCGCGCCAACGGTCCGCGTCGGGAGCGCAACGGTCCCTGGCCCAGCTCGACGGCCTCGCGCAGGCCGCGCTGGTCGCCCATCACCGCGGCCAACGGCAGGCCCAACGTCACGGCGACCTCGGCGGGGTCCAGTCCCGAGACGCTTCCCCGCGCGAGCAGGTGTGCGTGAGCCACGGCCGGCGCCGTCGCGGCCATCACGCGGGCTGTCGCTGTGACCGCCGCCAAGGTGAGGCCGGTCACGATCACCAGGTGGTCGCAGCGAACGAGCAGCTGGGAGGCCGGCTCGTCGAGATACCTCGGCAGGTCCACGACCACCAGGTCGCTGCCCCTGCGGGCGGCGCCGAGCGCTTCTGCGGCAACCGTGGGGTCGAGCTCGGGGCGCCCGCCGGCACCCCACCCGAGCACGGCCACGCCGCCCCGGCCGGGAAGCGCGGCCCGCAGCGCCCGCGAGCCGAGCCGCCCGGTGGACTCCATCAGCGAGGACCACGCCGCGCCGCCCTCGTCGACCCCGACGAGTGCTTCCAGCCCGGAGCCGAGCGGGTCGGCGTCGACCAGCGTCACCGCGGGTACGACGTCCGCGGCGGCGAGAGCCAGCGCGCTGGCGAACGTCGACGCCCCGACGCCGCCGCAGCCACCGACCACGCCGACCACCGGGGCACGTCCCAGGGACCCGTCGGCGCAGTCGGCGAACGCCTCCACCATCCACTGCTGCGCCGTGGGCAGCTCGACCACGCTCTCCGCGCCGACCACGAGGGCTGCCCGGAAGCCGGCGTCCGGGACCGGCTGACGCGCGACCACGTGCACCCCGTCGCGCCGCGGCATCACCGCGTCGGCGAGGTCGGTCAGCAGATCCGCACCGACCAGCACCAGCGGCGCGAGGGTCCACAGCGAGCGCGCTTCCGCCGGCTCGTCGAGCACGGCGAGCTCCACGCCGGCCGCGGCGGCGAGGCGGTGCAGCTCCTCGGCCAGGGTCGGGTCGCCGGTGAGCGCGATCGGTCGGGGGATGGTCGGTGACTGAGCCTCGTACATGCTCCGAGCGTGCTCGGCCCTGCCCCCACGCGGGTCACCGTCGCCCGCGCCCTGTGGACGGGCGTGAGCGACGTACCACCTGTGGACGAAAGCTGGTCCGCAGCGGGTCGGACTTCTCGCGACACCCGCCGAGCAGGGGTGCGGCCCTCGATCGGGGGGGATGATCGAGGGCCGCGGGGCCCGTGCTCGGGGGGGATGAGCCGGGCCGGGGCCAGCGGCGGGGGGATGCCGCTGGGGAACGCGTGCTGCTCAACGCCAGTATCGTTGCGACCGTACGGGATGCAACACCGTTGCGCCGTGCAGCACCTCGCATTCTACAGCGTTTCTTTACCTTGCGTCGTGCCGCGACCCGCCGAGACACCGATCCGCTGACCCAGGAGACAGCCCGATGGGCCAGACCCCCACGCCTCCCCCGGCGCACCGCAGGCGCCCCGGGCGGCCCGCCGCGTTCTTCGACCTCGACAAGACGATCATCGCCAAGTCGAGCACGCTGGCGTTCAGCCGTTCCTTCTACGCCGGAGGCCTGATCTCGCGCGGTTCGGTGCTGCGCAGCGCCTACGCGCAGTTCGTGTACCTGGTGGGCGGCGCCGACCACGACCAGATGGAGAAGATGCGGGAGTTCCTCTCCGAGCTGTCGGCCGGCTGGGACGTGCAGACCGTGCGCGACATCGTCGCCGACACGCTGCACCACATCGTCGACCCGCTGGTGTACGACGAGGCGGTCTCGTTGATCGAGGAGCACCAGCTCGCCGGCCGCGACGTCATCATCGTCTCCGCCTCGGGTGCGGAGGTCGTCGAGCCGATCGGGGAGATGCTCGGCGTCGACGGCGTGATCGCGACCCGGATGCACATCGAGGACGGCAAGTACACCGGCGAGATCTCCTTCTACGCCTACGGCGAGAACAAGGCCTCCGCGATCGAGGAGCTCGCCCGCGAGAAGGGCTACGACCTCGAGCGCAGCTACGCCTACAGCGACTCGGTGACCGACGTGCACATGCTCGAGATCGTCGGGCACCCCTACGCGGTCAACCCCGACAAGGAGCTGCGCCGGATCGCGGCCAGCAGCGGCTGGCCGGTGCTGAACTTCAACCGCCCGGTAGCGCTGACCCGGCGGATGCGGCTGCCCTCGAGCCGGCCGACGCTGGCGGCGATCGCGCTGGGCGCCGCGATCAGTGCCGGTGCCGCGGTCTACCTCGCCGCTCGCCGCCGGGTCTCCTGACCGGGGTCTGCGTCCGGCGCGAGGACTTCCCCAGCGTTGTGGACGCATCCCCCGCGTCCTGCCGCGTGTCCAGCGTCCATAACCCCGCGTTACAAGGGGATTGGGGGGCGGGAGCGCACGGGCAGTCACAGCCTGCGACACGCCCGGGCACTAGACAAGGGGCCCAGGTCTCTTGTCCGGTTTCGCCTTCTGGCGTAGAAAGGGACCCAGGAAAACAACTCAAGACCCGCACGTGAGCCAGGTACCCACGCGGCGACCTACCCTTCCTATGGGAGTTGTCTCACGGGTTCACCCGGAGCAACATTTAGCCGGTGCACGCTTGGTAGCCCGCGTCTCACGTGTCAGCGGCGGCACTCACACCGGATGGTCTGAGTGCCGCTCGCATGTGCAGGGTCCTCCCCGCGGTCAGCGCCGCGCGACCGGGCTGGCCTCGGCGCCGGCCGAGTAGCCCTCCGCCGCGTAGAGCAGCCACGAGTGCACGCCGGCCGGGCCGCCGTCGCGGTAGCCACGCAGGTTCGACTCGTACTCCCGGCGCAGCCGCAGGTGCCCGGCCTCGGGTACGACGAGCGACTTCACGTCCACCCCGCGCGCCACCAGCACCAGCCGCTCCGCAGCGCGGGCGACGATCCCGTTGTGCGACACGAACGGCGCGACGGTCGCCAGCTCGGCGTGCACCACGGCGGCGACGACGAGCGCCGGCGCCTCCGTCGGGTTGACCAGCAGCCGCCCCAGGTCGGTCAGCCGGGCCGCAGCCGCCGCCTCCCGTGGCCGACCCAGGTCGGCGTCTGCGACGAGGCCCTTGCCGGCCAGGGTGTGCAGCCGCGCGAACGCCTGCAGCGGGGCGGTGCCCAGCGTCGGCACCAGCGCCAGCAGCTCGGTGCTCACCCGCAACGCCGCCTGCGCGGTCTCGTCGCCCTCACCGGCGCGCATCTGCTCCAGGTCGCTGGTCGAGCCCTCCAGCACCGCGCTGGCGTGGGCGCCGAGCAGCAGCGACTCGGTGGTCAGCTCCGGCGGGCTCGTGCGCAGGCCCCGGTCGCGGAGGAGGACGTCGATGCCGTCGCGGGCCGCGGCCATCGCCGAGGCGACCCCCTCCAGGGAGGCGAGCCGGGCCAGCGGGTCGGACGCGGGATTCGTCGGGGGCACGACCGGCAAGGCTAGCCGACCCCCGGACACCAGGCCGGATAGCCTCACCACGATGAACGAGGACCAGGACGCCCACCCCGCCGCGGATGCGGCGCGTGCGTTCGACCGCGTCGCAGACGCCTACGACCGGGCCCGGCCGGCCTACCCCGCCGAGGCGGTGGACTGGCTGCTGGCCGGTGCGCGCCGCACCGGCTCGGCGCCCGAGGTGCTCGAGCTCGCGGCCGGCACCGGCAAGCTCACCGAGCAGCTGCTCGCTCGCGGCTGCACGGTGACCGCGACCGACCCGTCCACCGCGATGCTCGCCCGGCTGGCGCACCGCGCTCCCGGCGCCCGGGCGCTGGCCGGTACGGCAGAGCAGGTGCCCGTGCGAGCCGGCAGCGCCGACGTCGTGGTCGCGGCACAGGCCTTCCACTGGTTCGACGCCGAGCAGGCGCTGGCGGAGGCCGCGCGCGTGCTGCGGCCCGGCGGCCGGCTCGTGCTGCTGTGGAACACCCGCGACGAGCGGATCCCGTGGGTCAAGCGGCTCGGCCGGATCATCGGCACCGTCGAGCAGCCCGACGACCCCACCGAGGCGATCGCGGCCACCGGGCTGTTCGAGGACGCCGAGCAGGAGACCTTCCGGTTCTGGCAGCCGATGACCGCCGAGTCGCTGCGAGACCTGGTCTGCTCGCGGTCCAACGTCGCCCTGATGCCTGCCGACCAGCGCGAACGCGTGCTCGCCGAGGTCGACGAGCTCTACGCGGAGTACGGCCGCGGCCACGACGGGATGCTACTGCCGTACGTCACCACGGCGTGCCGAGCGACGCTGCTGCCCAGCACCGGCCGGCAGCCGGGTCCCGGCGGGCTCGACCACCGGGTCTCGACGAGCTCGACCCCCGAGGGGCGCGACCAGAGCGCAGGGACGGACGGCGCCGGTAACCTCACCGACGGGGAGGTCGTCGTGCCGGAGGGGCTCGACGGCTCGCTGCTGATCGACTTCAAGTAGGACGGCGAGATGGGTTCTCGGTGGGGCTGGCTCCGGCCGGGACACCTCGGCAGCGAGGCCGACCGGGCCACCTTCCGCACCATGCACACCGCCTCCCTGGCGGGCCCTCCGCTGCGCTCGGGGCTGACCGAGGCCTCGGCCACGAAGGCGATCCGGCACCTGCGCGACCTGCTCGGCGCCCCCGCGGTGGCGCTGACCGACACCGAGCGGCTGCTCGCGTGGGAGGGCCGGTTCGCCCACCACGCCAAGCAGGCCGCCGGGCTCGCCGCGCCGGTGGTGGCCGACGGGGCCACCGCAGTCGGCGACAAGGGCGAGATCCCCTGCGAGGACCCGACGTGCGCAATGCGGCACGTGATCGTCAGCCCGCTGATCGTCGAGGAGCGGGTGGTCGGCACGCTGCAGGTCTACGGCCCGAACGCCTCGGCCGGCCTGCTCCGGGCCACCAACGAGGTGGCCCGCTGGGTCTCCGGCCAGCTCGAGCTCGCCGAGCTCGACGCTTCGCGGACCCGGCTGATGGAGGCCGAGGTCCGCGCCCTGCGCGCGCAGATCAGCCCGCACTTCATCTACAACTCGCTCACCGCGATCGCGTCGTTCGTGCGCACCGACCCCGAGCGAGCCCGCGACCTGCTGCTCGACTTCGCCGACTTCACCCGCTACTCGTTCCGGCGGCACGGCGAGTTCACCACGCTGGCCGAGGAGCTCCGCTCGATCGAGCGGTACCTGATCCTCGAGAAGGCCCGGTTCGGCGACCGGCTCCAGGTCACCCTCCGGGTGGCCCCGGAGGTGCTGCCGGTCGTGGTCCCCTTCCTGTGCCTGCAGCCGCTGGTGGAGAACGCGGTGCGGCACGGCCTGGAGAACAAGGACGGGCCCGGGCGGATCACGATCATCGGCGAGGACCACGACACCGAGTGCGTGATCACGATCGAGGACGACGGCGTCGGCGAGGACCCCGACCGGGTACGACGGGCGCTGGCCGGCGACGCGTCGATGGACTCCGTCGGGCTCGGCAACGTCGACGAGCGGCTGCGCTCCACCTTCGGCGACGACTACGGGCTCGTCGTGGAGACCGCCCGCGGAGCGGGCACGAAGGTTATCGTCAGGGTCCCGAAGTTCGCGCCTGGAGTCCGCCCATGAGAAGCCCTATGTCCAGCCCGCCTGTCTCAGGCGGCGGTGGGTTGGTTGGCCAGGACGCGT